>CAYVDZ010000167.1:0-9156 GCA_964450575.1 uncultured Opitutus sp. | reverse complement strand
GTAAGGAAGATTCGGATACGCGGCTTTGTGGGCGGCGTTCGCGGTGACGGTGGAGTCGAGCGAGGGAGAGCCGTAAAGGTTGCCGGCCTGATCACGCGCGAGGCCAAAGAAGAACTCGTGGTAATTCTGCGCGAGGCCCCACTTGCCGCCGAGCGAATCAAAGCGGTCGGCCTGCCCGTCGCCATCGGTGTCGGTGGCGCGGAGCACCTCGGGACGGTGCGCGATGTGGATCACGGTTTCTGAATCCGCGATCAGTCCCATGGGTTCATCCAAGCCGCGGGTGAAACGCCGCCAGACGGCCGCCGGTCGACCGTCGGTACGTCGAATCCAGATTTCTCCGTGACGAGTCGCCACCACGAGCGAGCCGGCGGGGGTGAAAGTCACGGCCGAAATCCCACCTTGGAGTTCCGCGGGGTACGCGACGTTCTCGATGTGATAACCGGCCCGCGCACTGGAAAGAAGGGTTGCGATTGAGAGCAGTAGCCACACCGGTGCGGGGATTGAGCGCAGTCGTGGCATGGCGCAGCGAGAGCGCGAGGGTTGGGAGTCGAGGTTGAGGTACGCCACGGCAGCGGGCTTATCAGACCATGGTTTCACGGCGTGGCCTTGCGGAACGGGAGTTCGAGGACGAGGGCGCCGGTGTGGTCGCGTTTCAGTTCAGTGGCGGGTTGGCCTTCGACCACGTGCCACCACCGGGCGTCAGTCCCGCCGGCAAGGTGAAACCGACGGATTAGCGCGTTGCCATCGGGGCGGGCGCGAATCTCTTCGCGCACCGGCAGGCCGTCGACGGTGTAGCGAAACTCCACGGCGTCATGCCGGAGTGAATACCCGGTGAACTCGATCACGGGCACGCGCGTCGGATCCTGGCGTCGCAGGGGCGCAGATCCGTTTTCCTGATACGCGATCGGACCGAGCAGTTGTGCCGGGTTGATGAACTTGCCGATTCCGGGGCGGGCCGGCGTGAGGTCGAGGAAGCCGCCGGTCCACACGTAACTGACCGCGCCGCGCACCGGATCGAAGCAGAAATTTACGCCGCCCGGCAGGCCGATCGCGAAGCTGCTCGGCGAGGCGCCGTGCGGGAGATAGACGCGTTCGATGTGGACTTCCGCCCGAGTGGCGCTCACGAGCGTCGCGACCAGCAGAAGGAGCGTCGCTGATCGCACGTTTCGCCAGGCGCTCGACCGCGCACCGTGGGGGGAACGCATGCGACCCGCCGACTGCGGTGAGGAAACGGACGCGCTCATTTTCTTTTCGTGAGGAAGACAAACGCTCCCAGCTTCGAAGCGGTAAGAACGTCGGGCAGGCCGTCGCGATTCATGTCCGCCGCGATCACTTGAACGCCCAACGCCGAGGCATCGTCGATCAACTGCGGCGTGAAGCGCGCGGTCGTCTTGCCGCCGGGTACAGTCGCGCGGCGCAGGAGGAAGGCATAATTCACGGGTGTCCCCATGGGTTCGACATCGCCGGTGGGGCCGTGCGCCCAGCGGCGTTTGCCCGTGATGACATCAGGCAGGCCGTCACCGTCGAGGTCGGCGGTGGTGAGCGCATGGGGTTGTGAGAACGCGACGCCGAACTGCGCTTCTTCCTCCCGCGTGCCCATCATGCGGTGCTCCGTGAAGGAGCGAGCACCGCTGGCAACACGGGTTTGTTCAAACCACGACAGGCCCCAGCCGTGCGCGTTTTTCGCGGAGACGACATCGTTCAAACCATCCCCGTTCACATCATATACCAGGATCTGGGCGCCGCCGCGATCGGTGCTGAAGGTGAACGCGTGGTGTTTCCAAAGCGTGCCAGCCGGCGCACCGCTCGGGGGCTGTTCCCACCAGCCTTCGTTAAGCACCAGATCAAGCCGGCCGTCGCCGTTGATGTCCCCCGTGCCTTGTCCATGATAGTAGTGGTTGAATTCAGCTGGAGCCGTGATGGCGACAAACCTCCACGGCTGCGTCGGCTCGGCCCAGTTGGGGGCATACCAGCCCCATTGTTTGACGCGATCCGTCGGCTTTGTGCCTGAGATCGAAATCAGCTCTGGCTTGCCGTCCCCATCGATGTCGACGAACAGTGGAGACTCGCCGAACACACGGGTGGTTGCGAAATGTTTTTTCCAGCGTGCGTCAGGTTTCAGCGCGGCAGCGGGACCGGGATTTTCGTACCAGAACGCCTCGTGGTGGAGGACGCGACCGAGGACCAGGACATCGATCTGGCCGTCTCCATTAAAGTCATACGGAAACGAATACATGCTGTTGGTCGGCGTGGTTTCGCGCACCTGCGGCAGCGGTTCATAGATCGGGTGGCGATTCTTGAAGGTCGGGCCCGCGTACCAGAAAGGGCCGGCAATGACATCGACGTGGCCATCGGCGTTGACATCGGCGGCGTTGAGACCGTCGCACCAGTACTCGTCGGTCAGCGTGATTTTCTCGAACGTGATTCTGCGCGGCGCCGAGGCGGCGAGCAGGGTGGACGGCATCGACCAGGCGAGCGCAGCAATGATAAAGGTGGAGTGGAGTGGCGAAGTTCTCATGGGGTGGGGTGGCTGCTTCAGCGGGACGCGAACGGGGAGGAAAAGATGCGGGCGCGGCTGCTTCAAGCGTGAACGGGACCGTGCTCTTTCCGCGGGCGACGCGCGGAGGGTACGCGCTATACGATGGAGTTTCCGAATGGGGCGGGGTGCGAAGCGTTCACGAGTTACTCGTACCGTTCCGACGCCTTTCGCGCGGACGGTGAGCGGGGTTGGATCCATTTTAAGCAGAAGGCGTTTACCTATCGGGGAGCTATCGTCGAGACGAGCGGGGGGCCGCTCGATTTCGGACCAGATGTAAACCAGCAGGCGTTGTAGATGGATGATTTTTCGCTCTGCGTGCGAGAGAACCGCGAGTCACTCGTGCGGGGTGAGATGGGCCGGAGCGATATGATGGTGATCGGGGCCACCGACGAAGCAGTGCGGACCGGGCGAAAAGTCACAGTGACGGTGTAAGCGTCCTGCTGCGATTTACTCGCTCCGAACAGGATTGAAGGGCCGAAGCACGGGTGCACACTTCCGGTTATGGACTCACCCCACCTGACTACGTCGCGTCGTTCGTTTCTCGGTCAGGTTTCGTGGGGGGCGGCGGCGCTGGCGCTGGCTTCCCGAGGCGGGGCGCAGTCTGGACCCGCGCCCCGCAAGCTCGGGATTGCCTTGATTGGGCTCGGTGGCTATAGTCAGGGACAGCTCGGACCGGGACTGCGGGTGACTCAGCAGTGCAAGCTGGCCGGAGTGGTGACGGGCTCGCGGGAGAAAGGCCTGCAGTGGGCGAAGGACTTCGGTTTCCCGGAGAAGAACGTATATAGTTATGATAACATGTCACGGATGGCGGATAATCCGGAGATCGACATCGCCTATGTCGTCACACCGAACTCACTCCATCCGGAACATACGATTGCCGCGGCGTGGGCCGGGAAACATGTGATCTGCGAGAAGCCGATGGCGAACTCCGTGGCCGATTGTGATGCCATGCTTACGGCCTGTCGCGTCGCGGGGGTGAAGTTGTCGATTGGATATCGGCTGCATTTCGAGCCGCACCACCAGGAGATGATGCGGCTGGCGCGTGACCCGGCCACGGGGCCGTTTACGCGTATGAATGGCGGACTCGCTTTTCCGATTCGCCGGCGCGTGTGGCGGGTGGAAAAGAAAATGGCGGGCGGAGGACCGCTGATGGATATCGGGATTTATTGCGTGCAGGCCGCGTGCATGGTCGCGGGGATTGGATCCGCGGGCAACGCGCCCATTGCGATCACGGCTCGAGAACATCGGAAGACGCGGCCGGAGTTCTTCATCGATGTGGAAGAAGGGATCGATTGGACGATGGAGTTTGCGAATGGGGCGAAGGCTGAATTTACGACCAGTTACGAAACGGGCATCGATCGTTTTCGTGCCGAAGGTGCGAATGGCTGGATCGAAATGGCACCGGCTTTTGGCTACGGCGGCTTCAAGGTGACGACCAACCAGGGACCGTTGAACCTCCCGGTGCCGCAAAGTCACCAAACGTTCCAGATGGATGATTTCGCGGTGTGTGTCCGTGACAACCTGGCGACTCGCGTTCCAGGCGAGATGGGCCGGCGCGATATGATGATTATAGAAACGATCTATAAATCAGCGGCGGCGGGCGGTAAGCGGCTTGAGGTTACGGTCTAAGTGAGAGCGTCGTGGGACGGACGGTCCGCTCTGTTTCGGACCATCGCCCCGGGCAGGAATGTCTGCCTCACCACGGACGTCAGACCGCCGTGCCCTGCATGAACTCGATTAGCTCGCCGTTCGGACCTTCGCAGAAGAAGAGCCGAAGGAGGACGGCGCCCTGCCCGTTGGTCGGAGCGAGCGTGATGTCTTTCGGCTCCACCGTGATGGTACAGCCGAACTCCCGGACGCGCTCTGCGACGACGTCGAGCCGGGTGGTTCGTAAAGCAAAATGGGTGATCGCGCCGTTCGGCGTGACGACGTAATCCGGATCCTCGAATACCTCGAGGTAGTTTCCATCACCGGTATCAAGCATCGCCGCGCGACGACCGGTATCGCGAAGATTCCACGTGATCTTTTCCGTGCACCCGAGGACGTCGCAGTAAAATTCCATGCTCCGCATCCAATCGCGGGTTTTCACTGAAACGTGATGAAAGCCGCCGCCGCCGAGGATGGGATTCATGGTCGAAGAGGACGCTCGATACTGCCGGTCTTAGCGTGGCGGTAAACTTGCGCCGGATTCGGCGCTGAATCGCCGCGTTTAGGGCGCCAGCTTCTGGACGAATGCCATCAAGTGCTGTACCTCTGGAGGCGGCTGGACCCAATCACTGTAAAGCAACTCGGGCATGGCGTTCGTCGTGTTATAGAGAACGAAGTTGGCTTGATCGTTGCGGGAAATATGCCCCGCTTTGACGGTGGCGCCGGCGTAAAGTCCCACGGTCTTGGTGTACGCGAGAATCGGAGTCTTGAGGATTTCCGCCGTCATGCGCTCTTTTTCAGCGGCCTTGGGGCCGGCGACGGCCATCGCGTCCACGCCCAAGTTGACCCGGTTCTTAAAGAGCAAACGCGGCGTATTCTCGTCGGTCAGGATGAAAACGCTTTCGACGGACTTCGCGCCGAGTTGAAACCCGACACTGGCCTGGCCGGCGTTGACGAGAACCGGGAGGCTCCAGCGACCGTTCGCCTGTTTGACCATCAGCACACCGTAGCCATCTTGGATTCCGAGAAAAAGGCCGGCTTTGAACTGGTTGAGAATCAGCAGGCCCTTCGCGCGTTGCCAGACCTCTGCGGGAATGGCGAGATCGGGCCGGGCTTGGAACTCCCGCAGAATCGCCTCGCAGGATTCGACGCGGGTCACGAGATCGGACCGCTTCGGTTGGGCGTGAGCGATCGAGGCGCAGAAAAGCGCCACGAGGGGCAGGAGGAAGAGATTCTTCATAGCGGTGAAATCGAGTAAAATTGAATCCAGTGTAGGCAGGCGCGGGCGTGGTTGGAAAGCGTGGATTCAGGGGTGTTCCGGAAACCTCTGCCACGCGTCAACTCGCGACGGCCAGTTTCATTGTCACGCGTGGGACGGCCAGCTCAATCCAAACCTCGCGCGGCGAGATCATCTTCATCCCAGCCGAAATAATGCCCCAGCTCGTGGAGATACGTCAACCGCACTTCATCACGAAAAACATCGAGATCGCCTTCGGCGAAATCCCAGAGGTTTTCGAGATACAACAGAATCTGAGCCGGAATCACGTTGTCATGGCTCAGCTCGGACCCGTGCGGCGCACCGGTGAAAAGACCGAGGATGTCATCCTCGAATCCGTCCGCGATCAGGTCGTCCGCCGGCAGGCTTTCATAATGGACCGGCACGTCGCGAGCGAGGGCGCGCAGTTCTTTCGGCAGGCGTCGCTGGGCGGCGCCTACGGTGGCGGCCGCGATCTGAATCAGCCGGTTGAGGTCGGGGGAGGCGTCGGCCATGAACAAAAAATCGCAGTTACGATACGCGCAGTTCCGTCGACAGATCGAGGTGCTCGAACCGCCGGCCGAGCAGCCAGATCCCGGCGCCGACTTCGGCGGCGAGCACCACGGCCATGACGAGCGTCGCTGCGGTGACGGCAATGATCGGGCCGATGAACACGTGCAACGTGAACAAGAGGAGGGCGCCCAACGCCACGGCGGGTACCAAGGCGAGGACCATTGTGACCAGTTGGGCGAAGAAGAAGATCATGCGTTGTCCCATGACTTCCGGGCCACCACCGCGGGTGCGGGTGGTTTGAAACCAACCCGGGAATAACAAAGCGGCCGCGTTCGGGACCAGTAATTGTAGCGCGACCAGGAGCGGAATCAGCGCGGCGAGCCCGAGCGCAGTCACGATCCTCAGCGTGCCCGTCAGCCACTCGGCTTCGATCGCAAGCGGATGTACCGCCAGTGATCCGGTCAGAATCGCGAGCCAGAGAACCCCGCTCAGGATTGCGGTGGGCGTCAGCAACCCACCGAGGATAACCTGCCAGCCGGCGAGGGGATAGGTTTTGATGATATCGGCATGCCCGAGATCGCTGCGGATATCCTGACGCGCGAATTGCGGACCGACGATGAGCGTGTACGCCGCGAAAATGCCCGCGGCCGCCGCGATTCCCGGGAGCAGACCGCGCCACGTCGGATGGGCTCCGATCCAGAGGAGCGCGGCCGTGATGCTGGCCGCGCCGCCAAGCCCGATTCGCACGGTGAAATAGGGCCAGGTGGACAGAAGATTTTTCCACAAGAACGCGAACTCAGGCCGCCCAAAACTCGCGAGCGCAAAGGGCCCTCGCCGGGCCTTCGCCCCTGCCACGCTTCCTCGTGTTCCGCCGGATTCCCAAGCGGCCATTCGCGCAGCGCGTTTTTCCGCGTGTTCGATCGCCGAATCCTCGAAGGCCACCGCCGAGCGTACCACCCACAAGTAGTGGGCCACGATTACGGCCAGGGCCGGTCCCAGCGTCAGAAAAAAAGACCGGGTGTCGCCCGCCAGAAACGGCCCGATCACCGTCTTGAAGGGCCAGAGTAACCACGACATCGGCGCAGAATTTGAGAGCGTCGGGAGCCACTGGGTAAAGGGCCGTGCGTCGAATGCATCCGCGGCTGCAGGCAGCCGCTCTGCTTCGGGCAGTTGCGCGAGGGTAATCGCAATAATGGCGATGACTCCCGTGAGAATCAGGACCCGACGTTTCCATGCTCCAAAGCCAAGGTCGGTGAGGCGCGTCAGGGTGAAATTCGCTCCGCGAAAATGCAGGCTCAGGCCGGAAAAAATGAACCACCAGCCGATCGCGTGAGTGAGCGCGTTTCCACCGAGAAAGGTCCAACGGTGGGAGAAGAGCATCATGATGGCAGCGCCGAAGAGGCTGCGGAACTGGGAGCTGACCAGTTTGAAATGGATCAATCCGCGCCGCTTGATGGGGGCGGGAAAGAGAAAGGCGATTTCGGCTTCGCTGAAGCCGAGGGCGGCCCGCCGGCCCGGCACGAGCCAGCTGAAGAGCGTGAACACGAGCAACATCACGGCGCCGATCGCGGTGCTCAGCGGCAGCCAATCGGTGGGAAGCGTGACGCCCGCGGCGGCGACGTCCATCAAAGGGTTCGCTTCCGGCGGCAGAGACCGGGTCCCGGGCGTCCGCCCGAGATTGCGGAAAAAGAAGAAATAGAAGTACGCAAACGCCACAATCGCCCCGAGGGCATACTTCGGTTGCCGAAGCCGCCGCGCCCGCGAGCGCACCCAGTTTTTCGATGACGTCAGTCGAAGGTAGAGAAGTGCGCTCAGCATAACCTCAATCTTCGGACCCGCCGGTAGCGCGAATGAAGACCTCCTCGAGGTTCACGCCGGTTTCGCCCTGACTGAATTGCGCGGCGACGTCCGCCAGCGTGCCGTGAGCGATCTTCTCGCCTTTCTTTAGGATCAGCACGTGGGAACAGACCTCTTCCAGCAAATGGAGCAAGTGGGAGCTGAGGACTATCGTGGCACCCTCCCGCGCCCGCTTGCGGATCGAGTTTTTCATTCGCCGGATGCCCAAGGGATCGAGGCCGGTCAAAGGCTCGTCGAAGAACATCACGCTTGGCGCGTGCAACAAGCCGCAGGCAATGGCGAGTTTCTGTTTCATGCCGCGAGAGAGCTCGCCCGGGAGCTGGTCGGCTTTCTCCGCGATCTCGAACTCTTCCAGGAGAGGCTGCGCGATTTCCTCGTGGTTGCGGACCCCGTAGATTCGAGCGACGAAGTTTAGGTGCTGGCGGACGCTCAGGTATTCGAACAGCCGCGGCTCATCCGGAAAAAACGCGAGGGCGCGTTTGGCCGCCACCGCGTCGGTCGAGATGTCAGATCCGGCAATACGAATGGCGCCGGAGGTGGCCGGGATGATGCCCGCGAGGCAGCGTAGGGTGCTGGTTTTCCCTGCGCCATTTGGTCCCACCAAGCCCAGCACCTCACCCGGTCGGACGATCAACGAAAGATCGCGGACAGCGGTGAAGTTGCCGTAGCGTTTGGTCAGGGCCTCGACCTCAATCATGGGCGGTGAACGTGCCCGGCCCGCGCTCCCCCTGCAAGCTTGCGTAAAAAATCAAGTAACTACTTCCTCGTTGGTGCGTCTTCCTACACTTCCGGCTCGTGCCGAGGTTTCTTAACCCTAAGTCAGTTCCAACCTGTTTGTATGATCATCCGTAAACTCTTACTCTCCGCAATCGCGTTCGCCGCGATTTCGACCACGTCCCTCGTTTTTGCCCAGCAGGGTAAAGGTGGCAAAGCCAGCGAGGCGGCCATGGCCCGTCTTGAACCCTTGGCCCTCACGGCCAGTCAAAAGACGAAGATCGAGGCGATCCTCGCCAAGTCGGCAGCCGGCGTCGCGGCTCTGCCTCAAGACGAACGCCGCACCAAGGGCGGCGAGATTCGCCAGGCCAGCAACAAGGAAATCCGCGCCTTGCTGACACCTGATCAGCAGAAAAAGTTCGATGCCTTGCCCCCAATGACGGGCGGCAAGAAGAAGAACTAACGAAGTTTCCTAAGAGGGTTAGTGCAATTGCCGCCACGGATCGCAGCCCGCAGCGGCTTTTTTGTGTCCGGCCGTCTCGCGTGGCTCGATAGTGACACAGACATTCCTGTCTGTTGATTGAATTTACCGCACCAGAGTCCGGAGCGTCCGCTTGTCTCACTCTTCGGA
>CAYVDZ010000166.1:0-9163 GCA_964450575.1 uncultured Opitutus sp. | reverse complement strand
GATCGGCGAAGAACTGTGCCACCTCCAACGCACCGCAGAGGAGCTGCTCCGCCATAACGTCGCCGGCATCGACCTGAACATGGGCTGCCCGGCCCCGAAGGTTTACAAAAAAAACGTCGGCGGCGGTCTCCTGCGGGAGCCCGCGAAAATCGGGGAAATCCTGCGCCTGCTTCGCGCCACGGTGCCGGGACTTTTCACCGTCAAGATGCGCATCGGGTTTGAGAATACAGCGAACTACGACCGGATTCTCGATCTCATCGGCGAGCACAAGGTCGACCTCCTCAGCGTGCACGGACGCACCGTGAAGGAGATGTATCGGAGCGAAGTGCACTACGACATGATCGCTCATGCCGTCCAACGCGTGCCGTGCCCGGTGCTGGCCAACGGCAACGTCACGTCAGCCCGCCGCGCCGTGGAAATCGTACGCGAGACCGGAGCGGCCGGGGTCATGATCGGCCGCCACGCCATTCGGAATCCGTGGATTTTCCAGCAGTGTCGCGAACACTTCAACGGCGGCGTCGCCAGCCGGCGCACGCTGGCGGACGTACGCGAATACGTGGACCGACTTTATCGCGCGACGCAGACCCCGGAATTCGCCGGCCCGTACCACGTGAACAAGATGAAGAAGTACCTCAACTTCGTCGGACAAAGCGTGGATCCCACAGGTGCGTTTCTTCACGACATGCGGCGCACCCAAACCGAAGCCGAACTGTTCGCCGTCTGCGATCGCCACCTGCTGACCGAGCCCGATCGAGAGTTTCCTCCGGAGCCATTCGCCGGCGTCATCGCCCGTCCGAACTGCGAGACCCCGGGTGCTACGGCGGACGGTTGCTCACTCGAGACGATTACCGCCTGACCGCCGTTCTCGACCTGAGATTGCGAGAGCTGGGATTCGCGATCTGAAACCAAAGGTCGCTCAACGCGGCTCCAGAAACTCCTGAACCAGCGGCACAATTTCTTCGTGGGCGTCATCGAGCACGTAATGGCCCGCATCGGCGATCCGATGCACGCGCGCCCGCGGATAAATTTCCCGCCAACGCGCTAGAAAGGAATCGTTGAAACAGAAATCCCGGCCGCCCCACGCGATCAAAATGGGATGCGACTCAAACTGCGTGAGTCCCTGCTCCACCGCCTGCAACGTTACCCACGTGGGGTGAGACTTTTCGAGCGGGATGTCCTGCACGAAAGCACTCACCGCCACGCGCGTTCCCCAACGGTTATAGGGCAGCAAGTACCCGCGTTTCTCCTCCGCCGTCAGCGTGCGGCGATGCATGGCCATCCACGTCGCCGGCCCCGCAAAGCCATTCGCACCCCGCACGAGGAGCGGTCCCAGCCAGGGCGCTTTGCACAACGCGATTCGCGCCGGGATCCGTTCCGAGGTGAACGCCGCCGTATTCAGAATTACGATGCGACCAACCAGTTCAGGATGACGCGCGGCGAAGCCAAACCCAATCGCCCCGCCCCAATCGTGTACGACCAGATGGACCCGCTTCAGCCCAAGGCTTGAGACCAGCGCCTCCAAGTCCGCGATTCGGGTCTCCAGGGTGTAGGGGTAATTCGCGGGTTTTTCGGAGAGCCCCATGCCGACGTGATCAGGTGCGATGCAACGATGCATCGGACGCAGCGCGCGAACCAAGCCGCGATAATAGTACGACCACGTGGGGTTTCCATGAACCATCAACACCGCCTCCGCCGAGCGCGGGCCCTCATCGAGATAGCTCATCCGCGCCCCGCGCGGCGTGACGAACGTGTACGGCTGAAACGGATACTCCGCGTTGAGCCACTCCGGCAAAACCGCGGCTGTTTGCGCGACGGCGTTCATCACCATTCGAGCGCCAGCATCAGGCAGTTCAGGCCACTGCCGATTCCGAGCAGCCCGACGCGATCACCGGGCCGCACCGCACCCGCCTCGACCGCGGCGGCCAACGTCGCGGGCAAGGCGACTGAGCCCGTGTTACCCAAGGTTTCAAAGGTCGAAAAATCCTTCGCGAGGTCGAGGTCGAGCGCCTCGTACAGCTTCCGGCGATGCGTACTGCCCACCTGGTGACAAATAAAACGATCAAAGCCCCCGCCCTGCTCAGCGGTGAAGTCGGTCCACGTCTCGCGGGCGAGCGCGACGCCGGCCAGCAGCAACTGCTCGGAATCCGTCTGCATCGCGAGCGACTCCGCCCCATCGGTATCGCCCTGACAAAGTTCGCTGTGTTGCGTCGCCGCGCGCGCGACGCCGCCAAGCAGCCGATGGCCGTGGCTGGGAACAAGGGAACGATGACACACTACTGCGGCCACCGCTCCCGATCCGATCGTGAGATTGGCGAAGTACGGCTTGATCTCGTTCCGCGTGAGCGAGCGCTCGACCAGCATTCGCAACGTTTGATCGACGAGTGGACGGCCGTTTTCTCCGGCGACGACCAAGGCGCAGCGAATGTTGCCCGACTCGATCAGACCGGCGGCCACGGTCAGTGAATTCAGGAAACCGAGACACGCATTCGAGACATCGAAAATCTGTGCGGTCGAGGGCAACCCGATCTTGCGATGCGCAAACGACGCGGTCGCCGGTTCGAGCATGTCGCGACTCACCGCGGAATGAATGAACAATTCAACCTGCTCCGGCTTGAGCTGGCTCCTGGCCAGGACGGCGCGACCCGCCGACGCGCTCGCATCGGAGGGCCGGGTGCCTTCCGGCCACATCCTCCGCTCCCGGATTCCGGTCATGAGCTCGAGCCGGCCGAACGGAAGTTTCAGCCGCTCGTAAAGCGGACGCAGCCGCTCCTCGATCTGCGCGGAGGTCCAGACTTCCTCGGGCAACGCCACCGCGAGCGACTCGATGCAAACGTGATCGAACTTCATGGTTTCGAGCCTTGAGCCGGCGGAGTGAGGCGCATCGCGAGGCGGACGATTTCCTGGTCGAAATAATTCGAGCCGAGCCCCGCGTCCACGACGAGGGTGGTGCCGTTGATTCCGCTGCTGCGACCACTGAGCAGGAAGAGCACCGTGTTCGCGACCTCCTGTGTCTCCAGATTCCTGTTACGGAAGGTGAGTTTCTCCGCGAAGAGATAACTTTCCAGATAGCCCGGGATGCCGGCCGACGCGCTCGTCTTCAGCGGACCGGCGCCCACGACATTGAAACGCACCGCGGTGTCTGCACTGAAGGACTTCGCCAGAAAACGCACGCTGGACTCGAGCGCCGCTTTGATCGGTCCCATGTAACCGTAATTGTCGGGCGTCACGAGCAGTGACGAGATTCCAATCGTCACGACCGATGCATCCGTCGCGAGGTGCGGTTTGAAGGCGCGCGCGATTTCCACGAGGGAAAAAGCGGAGACGGCGGTCGCCTGCAAGAAGTCGGCGCGCTTGGTCTCGTGAAACGGTTTGAAACCCTCGCTGTAATTCGCGAACGCGATCGAGTGCAAGATGCCGTGCAGCGGGGCGTGTCCGGCCGCGGCGATCTCCGCCGCGAGGGAATCGACCGCGCCGGGTTGCTCCACATCGCAAAGGAAAACCGGCTTGCCCGCGAGCAAGGCTTCGAGCGACTTCCGCCGCGCTTCCGAACGCACGCTATAGAGGACGCGGGCGCCCTGCTCTTCCAAGGATTTCGCCACGAACCAAGCCACGCTCTTGCGATTGGCGACGCCAAAGACGAGGAGTGTTTTTCCGGTGAGCTGAAGAAAATCAGGCATGGGTTCGAGACCGAAGGAAGCGAGGTGCGGGTGCGAGGGGCGAGCCTCGGCGACCAAGACTGCCGCTAAGCTCGGTGGGAGTGGCGTTGGGATTCTACTCGCTAGGTTTGGGCGTTTTCCAGGCCACCGCGAAGTCGACGCTCAACACGCGCGTGCCATCCTCTTTCTTGATGGCTCCGCTGAGCATGGTGAACCCACCCAGCGCATCCTTCTGTTTCACTTCGAGCAAAATGGTATCGCCGGGATAAATCGGACTGCGAAAGCGGACGTCGCTGATCTTCGCGATCAGGGGCACGCCTTCACCCGGTTTCTCTACCGCGGCCCGGGCCTTGAGCGCCATGTAACACGCGGCCGTCTGAAACACCGCTTCGCACAGCAGAACGCCCGGCGTGATCGGCGCATTGGGATAATGTCCACGATAGAAATCCTCCTCCGCGCGCCAGGTCCGCTTCGCAACCAACCCTTCGGCGGATGCGCTGACAATTTCATCCACGAAGAGGAACGGCGGACGGTGCGGAATCAGATCAGTGACGGTGTGCATCGAAAAAGTGCGGTGGAGAAAAGCGGGCCGTGGATTCTGAATGTATCCTAAAAATACTTACAGCCTCAGCCGGTGGCAGCGACGCCGGGATTCTCTGTAACGGTGGTTCCGGCCTGCTTCTGCTGAAAGAGATACTTGTCGATCTTGTTCGAGACGATCACCCCGTAGTTGATGGTGCCCAGCCAGCCCGACATGATGATCCCGACCGAACCGGCGTGATGAAGTCCGGGGAGCTTCCCGGGCAGATCCATCGACACCTTGAGCCCTTCGAATTTGGTGCCAAACGACGTGCCCTTGGAATGAGTCGTGTAACGTTCGATCGTTCGCGGCGTCGCTGCTTCCATCCAGTCGATCTTCGCGCGCACGTCAGGAATGAACCGCTCCAGCGCCGTCACTGACTCGTCGATCAGACGCTGTTTTTCCCGGTCGTACGCTTCCTCCGACAACCGCTCCCAATCTCCGTATTGGCCGTTCAAGGACACGACGACCGTGTAGCGATCCGACCCCGGACGGGTATCGGGATAATAGACGGAGAACGTACGACTGGTGGTGTTGAACGCGGTCAGCTCGGTGCTGCTGAAATTCGGATTGGCCGAGGTGAAAACGAGGTCGCCGATGTGAGGAATGCTCTCACCCTTGCGGATCCCAAGATAGACCTGACAGGAGCTCGAGTTGATCCGAACCGCCTGCGCCGCCTCCACGTAGTCAGCGGGAAAGTTTTGCTCCCCCGCCAACCGGAAAATGGTATTTTTAATGTTCGCGTTGGAGAGCACGGCCTTGGCGCGAACGATGCGCCCGTTGGTGGCGACGATGCCGCAAGCCACCTTTTGTCCGTCTCGTTCTTCGACGAGAATGCGGTCGACGAGCACCTTCTTCCGCAATTCGACGCCATTGCGCTTCAGCTCGTCCACCATCTTCGCGATCAGCAGGTCGGAGCCACCGCGAAACGTGAACACGCCCGAACCCATGAAGTTCGAGAAAACGATGCCGTAGGTGATCGCTGGGTCGTCGAGCGTCGAACCGTTGGCGTACGCAATCGGCTCCATCAGCAACCGCTTGACGTCATCGCGGCCGGGGAAAAACCGCTCCAGCATCTCACCGGTGGTCTCCGGGTTGTTGTCGTAAAAATTCATCGACCGGAGGTGGTCGTAGAATTTTTCCACATGCGCCCGGTCGAGTTTGAACTGCTCGACCAGGACGCGCGTGTAATCCTCGCGCGTGAAGGTCGTCCAGACATCCATCTGCGGGTTCACGAACCGGATGCCCTTCAGCTGCACGATCGAATCGGCGATTTCCTTGGTCCAGTATTTGCGGCAGGATTTGATCATCCCCACCGGAAAGCCATGCAGCGAAATGTCGAAGATGTGGCCGCCCTTCCGCGTAAACCACGTCGCCAGGCCGCCGTACTGATAATGGTGTTCGAGCAGCAACACGCGATGCCCCGCCTTCGCGAGCACATTGGCGCCCGTAAGGCCGCCCAAACCGCTGCCGATCACGATCACATCATACTCATCGGCGACACCTTTAAGCCAGTCGTAAGCCATGAAAGAACAAGAGTGAACGCCCGCTCGCGCGAAGCGCAATGCGGATTGTGTTGGAACGTACTATCCGCGCATCTGCCGGTTGGCGGTAGCCGCGGAGGTGTTTTGGAAGAGGCACGGGCAGCCCGCCCGTGGGATTGGGGGAATTTATCAGACATGGGCAAGATGCCCATGCCACCTTGGAAGACCGACAATCCGAAGATGCGCCCAAGCGCCAGTCGGGTCCGCGCCTAACCTTTTTGCAAGATGTGAAAATTCGCCATCGAGATGCCGCTGAGCATCGCACCCACGATTCCGAGAAACCCTTGGTCGGTCCCGCAGAGGTACAGATTGGAAAAGGCCGTCCGCCCATCGCGGACTTTTTGCGGTGCGCCGTAGATCGCCCCGTTCACGTGCCCCGTGAACTTGGTGATCGTGCGCGGCGTAAACATGTCGGTCGCGAGAATTCCGCGCGCCAGGCGTTCATCGTCGACCGCCGGCAGAAAGCGTCGCGCGCTGCGCTGCACTGCATCAAAGACGCGGCGTTTTTCGTTCTGATAGGCTTCTTCCGGCAACGAGAACCAAGGCGGGGGATTCGCGAGGCATGTGACCCGGAACACGCCTTCCGGCAATCTGCGGTCGGGCCCGAAATCGAAGTTATTGGGAAGGCAGATCACACCACTCCGGGTGTCCACCGGCGTTTCCGGGCACGCATAGTCGAAACGCGGCGAGTCGTTGAAAAACACAATCGTGTCGTCACCCCAGCCCAACGCCGCCGGTTGCTCCTGCAGAATCGTGATCGTTTCCACGAACGAGAGGCGCCCGGGAGCCGGACGTCCGGCCGTCGAAAGAGCAAGCGCATCGCCGTCAGCGTTGGGCGAAGGCCCCCCGACCAAAGCCTGGGTTTCCGGCGCGCCGATCGACGAGATGATGTGGTCAGCCGTCACCTCGGAACCGTCATCGAGCAGGAGCGCACTCGCGCGGTTTTCGTGGGTAAAAATCCGCCGCACGCCACATTTCATCCGGCGCTCTCCACCGGCGGCACGATACTTTTCGAGCAGCACGCGAATGACCACGCGCACGCCCTCGAACGGTCGCGCGAAACCTTCGAGAAAGAGCGCCTTGAACATGATCACGAACTGGCCGAACTCCATGTCGTGTTCGGTGGCGCTGCCATAATACATCACGGGACAGAACAGCATGTCCTCGAGGAGCGGATCCGTGACGTAACGCCGTACAATCGCACGCGCCGATTCAGGGGCTGCGGTCAGGGAAACGTCATCGTACGTGCGCACGAGATTGACGAGCTGGCGAAAGCCGTCGATCTGGGCTGGGAAATGCGCTGCGACTTCGCTTTCGAAGACCGCAAAATCGTTCGTGAAGCGCAGGGAGGTTTCGCTGTTCGGGCCAAAGGCGACGCGTGACTGTTTCTGTTCGCAAAGCGCAAACTCATCCCGATCGATGCGCAGCTGCCGGAGCAGCTTGGTGAGCGGCGTTCCCTTCACTCCGGGACGAACAAAATTCGTCATCGCATGCAGCCCGACGTCGTACTTGCGCCCCCCGATGCTATAAAAACTATTGAGCCCACCCGACGCGTTATGGCGCTCAAAAATGCAGACCTTTTTGCCAAAATGAGCCAGTCGAATGCCGGCTGCGAGGCCCGACATGCCGGCGCCGATAATGGCGACGTCGTAATGCGAAATGGAATTCACGCCGGTGAGCCGAAGGTGTGAAGGGTGAAACGGAGCAGGCCGGAGATCGCCGTGCCTGCACGGCGGGGCCAGCGGTCCCGCCCCCACCTGGTGCAATCGCCGCGGTTAATCACGACGCGGCTCGCCGTGTTAACCGCTCAGCCTTTGGCGGCGAGCGCGTTGAACTTCGGCGTCAGATACTCGGCACAGCTGTCGAGGGAGGCGAGCTGGACGTAATCCGCCTCGGGAACCTCGATGCCGTGGCGCTTGCGCAGTTCCATGACAATGTCCAGGAAATCCATGCTATCGAGCTGCATCTGGTCGCGAAGACGGACGTCAGGTTTGACGTTGCCCAGATCCTCATCCGGCGCGATGTCGGCGATGATCTCGAGCACAACCTTTTTGCATTCGTCTTTTGTCATAGTCAATTGAGGCGGAATTAGGGGACAAAACGTCGAACAATCAACGTGGAATTTATCCCCAACATGCCGAAGGAATTATTCAGGATGGTATCCACTTTGGCAACCTTGCGCGGCTGATTCAACACGAGGCCGGGCAACGCGCAGAGCGGGTCGAGGTCGTCGACGTTGATCGTAGGATGCACTGTGAGATCATCAAACGACGGCAGATTGCCCGCCAGCTCGAGGGCACCCGCGGCGCCCATCGCATGGCCGATGTAGCTCTTGGTGTTGTTGATGTGAGTGTCAGGGCAGCCTTCGCCGAAGACCGCCCGGATCGCCTCACACTCCTGGATGTCGCCCAACGGAGTCGCCGTGGCGTGGGTGTTCACAATGTGGATATCGCGCGCTTCCAATCCGTCCCGGCGAAGGGCGGCGCGGACGCACTCGGCCTGACGAACCGGGTTGGGCAGGACGTAATCACTGGCATCGCTGTTCACATGGTAACCGGAAATCTCGCCATAGATCTTCGCTCCGCGCGCCAAAGCATCGTCGAGGCGCTCCAAGGTGTAGAGACAACCGCCTTCGGAAATCACGATGCCGTTGCGCGCCTTGTCGAAGGGCCGCGACGCTTTCTTGGGATCCTCATGCGTCGCCAGCGCATTCTGCGATTTGAAGCCCGCGAAAATACCAAACGTGTGAATGCTTTCGCTGACTCCCCCGCAGAGTGCGAAATCCACCTCGCCGAGTCGGAGCATCTGCGAAGCATGGATCAGTCCCAGATTTCCCGCCGCGCAGGCCGCACCAATGGTGTAGGCCGGACCCGTGATTCCAAGATTGAGGGAAGCCTCGCCCGCGGGGTTATTGGCGACCGTGCGCGGATTGTGATAATGCGACCAGTACTTCGTATCGTAATTAAATTTTGAGATATTGTAGATCTCGTTCTCGGTCTCGACGTTACCGTGCTCGGTACAACCGATATAAATGCCGACCCGGTCTTTGGGGAGCGTCTCGAGGTTGACTCCGCTGTCGGCCATGGCCTCCCGCGCGCAGTAGATCGAAATGCTCCCCGCCCGCGTCCCCACCCTTAACTCCTTTTTCTTTTGATATTTGAGCGGATCATAATGGCAGACACCTGCGAGCTGCGTCCCCATATAGCGAATCTCCATCCGTCCGATGCCGGCCACGCCGTTGAGCAAGTTCTGCCGGAATTCCGGGAGCGAATTGCCATTGGGCGAGGTCAATCCGACCCCTGTGATCACGACGCGAGACTGCTGGGACTGCTTCATCAGGTGTAAACGGAAATCGCTAGCCATCGCCTCGCTGAAAGCAATAC
>CAYVDZ010000165.1:0-9163 GCA_964450575.1 uncultured Opitutus sp. | reverse complement strand
TGCTGTTTCCTTCGTCGGCATGATCCGTTCAGGTTCGAAGGGTCGAGCGGCCGAGCGCACCGCAATCTCAGTCCTCCGCGGAGGACACCCCTACAGGCAAGCCGCACACAATGCCTCTCGACCGCCGGAGCAAGCGGAATCTTTGGAAACCAACCGGGCCTGTTCGCCCGCGGGCTTTAAGGCAGATCGTAAACTTCGAGGAGCGTCATCCCCGGGACACCATTGCCGCTCTTTACCTGAACCGTGTAAGCACCGGGCTCAACTGCGAGAACGAGGGCAGAATCACGGCTCGACTCATCCAAGAGCCGAAAAGCGCCGGCCCGATCGAATGCCGCGGTCATCTGCACGACCGCATCGGAGGACTGCACCCCGTCGCTGCCGCGACCCCAGCCTTCATTCGTTGCGATCAGGCGATCGCTCTGGAAAACGGCCATTCGAGCGTCCGTTAACGCCCCGCTCACTCCGAAAGCTTCCAAGGTGGGCCCAATGGCCCGCACCAACACGTTGCGAGACTTACCTCCCGAAATTACAAAGCCGCTGATCAGGGAGTCATCCGCCGAGTTGATCCGCGCCAAGGTGGAAATATTAACAAGAGCAAGGTCCTTGGCGGCATCCGCTGAGCTGCTGAAAATATGCGTCAGCTTTGCGCCCTCGCCAGCTTTCATCCCGAGGAAACGACCCGCTACACTCGGACCGCCGTTATCATAAACCTCCAGGATTCCATACTGCTGACTTCCCGGCAGGACACCGCCGGAATAAGGCCCGCCTTTGCTCGACGGGTCCGAACTAAGGGCGGCGCCGTGTAATACAATGAGCGGAGCCCCGCCGCCCGTGGCATAATCCGAGTTGGTACCATCGTCGAAGGCCAGGCCGTGCATGTCGCCCGAGAGCATCACTACGTTGCGGATACGATTATCGCGGATAAAATCGGCGATCTCAATTCGCTCCGTGGCATGACCGGCCCACGAATCATCGCCGAGCGCTGCCGGCGCGATCCACGGATCCGATGACACCCACAAGACCAGCGGAAAACCGGAATCCCGGGCGTTAATCAGCTCCTGCTTGAACCAGGCTTTTTGCGCCGTGCCCAACCGGGTCTTCGAGGCGGACTCCTTCAGGGAAGTCGAGACGGACCCACTGCGCAGATCAGTCATAATGATGCGAACGCGGCCAATTGTGAAGGCCTGCCCAATCGTCCCGCCCGTGGGACCAATCGGATAATGCGGAACGCGTTCCCGATAGACCGCTCGGGCGGTATCGCGGCCGATTGCCGTGGTGTTGGTGTCGTTGCCGCAAAAATCATGATCATCCCACATATAGGCCACGGGCACCCCACGATAGAGCGCACCTTGGTTGGCATGACCCAAGACTTGATCATAGTTTACCCGATAATCATCCGCACTTGTGCTATTGGTATCACTATAGTGCAGATCACCGGTATTGATGAACAAAAGCGGACGCTCATTTAGGATCGCGTCATAGGCGCTCTGGTTGGCGTGTCGAAAATCTCCACAGGATCCAAAGGCGATCTTGAACGAACCGCGACCCAGGGGGAACGTGCGGAAGCGGCCCCGTGCTTCCGGCTCGCTTCGGAGCACACCGGCAACTTCGAAACCGTAATAATAATCCGTGTCGGGCTTAAGACCCTGAATGGAAAGTTTCACCGCGCCAGAACTGCCGGTGCCAGTGGTCACCGTGGACGAATACAAAGCCGGAGTAAGACCGGGATCGGTGCTTACCCGCAGACGCACCTTTACGCCCGGCGTATCAAGTCGCGCCGCCACCGTTCCACTGGTTGGAGATATATTACCACTCCACACCCCACCGATAAACGATGCGCCTCCTTGAGCCAAGGACATCACATACGTTGCAATAAACAATACGAGGATTTTTAAAGACATCGTCCGGGGGGTTCTCCCTAGGCAATCCGACAACGACTAACTCGCAAGTGAATTGTATCTTTTGAGGACGTGCCTGACTGTCAAATACCCGGATTTGACATGAGGGAAAACACCTACCTCCTTATCAGATCCTCTGTGACCTCGCGATTGTCGCACTTGTTTTACCTGCCCCCGCTTAAACCGGCGACCTCTTTCAGCCGTCAATGAGGTCGCACGGCTTAATGTCATCCAAATCACACGTTTCCATCCTCGACCTTCGCTGGCTACTACCGGCGCTGTGTCTCGCCGGCGTGGGCGTCGGGCGTGCCGAGATCGTTGTCACCGAACTCATGGCCGCAAATTCGGTCACGCTCGCCGACGAAGACGGCGCATTTTCTGATTGGATTGAGCTGTATAATCCGACGAACACCACGGTCAGTCTCGATGGGTGGTTTCTCACCGACTCCGCTTCCAACCGTACCAAATGGCGGTTTCCGGCGGCCTCGATCGCGCCCGGCGCGTATTTGATCGTTTTTGCCTCCAACAAAAATCGCCAGACGGCGGGCGCCACCCTGCACACGAATTTTGCGCTTAACACCGACGGTGAATATCTCGGATTGATCAAACCGGATGGCGTCACCGTCGCGTTTGAGTTTTCCCCTGAGTACCCGGCGCTCGAGGACGACACGTCCTACGGGATGGTTTTACGCAGTGATGGAACGTTTTCACCAAGAGGCGTCCTGCTGACGCCAACACCCGGCTTGATTAATACGGAACTCAAACCGGCGTCGCTGACCGATGCCGTGAGCGTCTCCCGGCCTGCCGGACCCTTTCGAGATGCGTTCCTTCTGAAGCTCTCCGGCGCTGGCGCCGGACAACAAATCCGGTATGTTGTCGCGCGAGGGCTCGGAACCGGAGCCGCACCCGAGCCGTCTGCGACGTCCACGCTCTACTCCAATCCGTTCCTCGTCGATGCCACGTCAATGGTACGCGCGGCGGTTTTCTCGGCCGCGGGGGATGCCCGCGGTCCGGTCACCACCTCCTATTATTCACGGATCGCGCCGGACCTCTCCGGATTTACCAGTCACCTCCCGGTCCTCGTGCTCGACAGCCAAGGCAGCGGCCCACTCTCCCGCGACAATATCGACCACCCTTCCTGGCTTTATTTATACCCGGCGCTCGGCAACGGCATCCCCGTATTCTCCAGTTCGCCGGAACTCAGCAGCCCCCTGACGTCAACCGTGCGGGGCTCCTCCTCCGCCGATTTCCCGAAAAAGGGCTATAATATCAAGTTTACGGATACCGCCGGAAAGAAAACCGTGCAGGCCCCACTCGATCTCGCCGCCCACGAACGCTGGGCGCTCGTGGCCCCATGGTCATTCGATCACACGTATATCAACAACTCGCTGGTCTATTCCCTTTCCAATCAGATTGGTCGCTGGGCCCCACGCACCCGCCTGGTCGAGGTCTTCTTCAATGCTTCGGGAGATGCGGTCGAAGCCTCCGATCACGCTGGCATCCATATTCTCACAGACCGGATCGAGATTGGCTCCGGGCGGGTCGCGATCAACTCACTCTCCCCGGAAGACAAGAGCGGAGACGCGGTGACCGGGGGCTATATTCTTAAAATCGACCCCATGGATCCGGACGACATTGGCTGGCAGACCAACGGCGGCTATCCAGGAGACGGAATTTCCTCAGTCATTCTCGTTGCGCCAAAAGCCGATGACGTCGCGCCGGCCCAGCTTGCTTATATCAAGAATTACGTCCAATCCATGGAGGACGCGCTCATCGCCGATCACTCTATCAATTTCGCTCAGCGGACCTATCTCGACTATATCGATCGCGACTCCTGGGTCGACCACCACATCCTCAGTATCTTCACGGCCAACCCGGATGCCCTGACGCGCAGTGCCTACTTTACCAAGGATCGCGGCCGCAGGCTCTCCGCCGGGCCGGTCTGGGATTTCGACCGGGCCTTGGGATCATTTTGGGACCCACGCTCATCGCGCTGGGATTTGTGGTTTGGTATCGACTCGCCCGATACGTGGCAGGCGGGCTGGTGGGGTATCATTGCCCAAGACCCCGAATTCATGCAGGACTGGATCGACCGTTGGTACGCGCTGCGGCGCAACGAGTTCTCCGAACAGAAACTCCAGGCGCTCATCACCACCCTCGCTACGAGTGTCGGATCCGAGGCGGCCGACCGGGATGCTCTACGCTGGCCCGATAATGCCAGCCCGCACGGGAGCTATGCGGCGCAGATCAATTACCTGAAAACGTGGGTCACCAAACGGGCGCAATGGATCGATCAACAATTCCTCACGCCTCCCACCGTCGTCTCAAGCTCCGGCGCCTCCCTCACGTTTACCGCCACACCCGGGACACAGATGGCTTATACAGTGGATGGCTCCGACCCCCGTTCCGCGGGAGGTGAGATCGCGCCCAACGCCACGCTGACGTCGGCTTCGCTCACGGTTTCAGCCTCGACCAACGTGCACATGCGCAGTTATCGCGCCGATCTTCGGGGCGTATTTCCCGGGAGTCCGTGGAGTGCCCCGGTCGGGGGCGAACTCTCTTCGCCACTTTCGCCGAAGTCGCGCCTCGTGAATATCTCAAGCCGCGCCGTGGTCGGAATGGGTGAAAATGCCCTGATCGCAGGCGTCGTCGTGGCCGATACCCGTGCCAAACATTATCTCGCTCGCGCCATTGGTCCCGGACTCGCTGCTTTTGGCGCATCGAACCTCCTGATGGACCCGCAATTGAGTATTTTCAGCACGAGCGGAACCGAACTCTTTCGCAACAATGGCTGGGGGGGCGCACCGAATGCAGCCCAGCTTCCGGCTCATTCCAAAGGAGTTGGGGCATTTCCCCTCGCTACGGGCAGCAAAGACTCCGTGATTTCCGATCGCGTCAGCGCGGGCGCCTACACCGTGCAGATTACCACGCCGACCGGCGTCGGGGGGATCGCGCTCGCCGAATTGTACGAACTTGATGACAAGGGTCGTACCATCAATCTCTCCAGTCGCGCAAGGGTTCAAACGGGTGACGGCGTGCTAATCGGAGGCTTCGTTGTCTCGGGCTCTGCCTACCAACGGATCCTCATCCGCGCAGTCGGCCCGACCCTCCAAGCCTTTGGGTTATCGACTGCGTTGCGCGATCCGATCCTCACGGTTTACTCCGGCTCGACCGTTCTCGCCAGTAACGACCGCTGGGAAGCTGGCAACAACAGCACCCATGTAGCGGTCGCCAGCAAAGTCGTGGGCGCCTTCGATCTCGCCCCCAACAGTGAAGATGCCGCGTTGCTCATCACGCTTCCTCCCGGAGCTTATACCGTCGAAGTGAAAGGAAAAGACGGCGAAGAAGGCGTGGCCCTTCTCGAAGTGTACGCTGTGCCGTAATTGGGCGGCTCGCATTGTGGACAGTGCTGACTACGCGGGAAGAGACGGGCGTAGGTCGGAAACGCTCAACATTTGCGGAAGAAATTCAGAACCTTCCATCGATCCGTTACCGCCTGAAAAAACCGTTTAATCCGACGCAGAAGTTGTCGGCGTTCAACTCAATCCAACGCTACGGGAGCGACCGACGCTAAAACTACGTTCGGCTTCCGCACGGTCGCCTTGAGTGGATAACGAAAGACTTCTCCTTCGTAATTTCGAAACACGATCTCGTCGTCGGTGATTGACTCGACATACTCCGGGTTGATCGGAACTTTTCCACCGCCCCCAGGCGCATCGATAACATACTGCGGCACAGCGTACCCGGTCGTGTGCCCGCGCAACGCCTTGATGATCTCGATGCCTTTCCTCACATCCACTTTGAAGTGAGACCCACCCGTGATCAGATCCATCTGATACAGATAATAAGGCCGAACGCGCATGCGTAACAAACGATGAACCAGCGCCTTCATCACCTCGGTGTCATCGTTCACTCCCTTCAATAACACACTTTGATTTCCAAGCGGAACGCCGGCAAAGGACAGCCGGTCGCAGGCTTCCCGAAGCTCGGCCGTCGCCTCTTTCGGATGGTTCACATGAATGCTCATCCAGATCGGCCCGTACTTTTTGAAGATTTCGCAAAGTTCCGGCGTAATCCGCTGCGGCAGGAACACCGGTATGCGGGATCCAATGCGAATGAACTCCACATGCTTGATCGCCCGCAAACGCGACAGCAAATGCTCGAGCTTGCGGTCGGAGAGCAGCAACGGATCTCCCCCTGACAACAGTACGTCCCGAATCTCAGGATGCGCCTCGATGTAACGTAAACCCTGCTCGTATTCCGGGTGAAAATTGTAGTCTTGCGCATTGGAAACAAGCCGGCTGCGGGTGCAATACCGACAATACGCCGCGCACCGGTCGGTCACCAGAAACAGCACCCGGTCCGGATACCGATGTACCAACCCGGCCACCGGCGAATGCTCGTCCTCGCCCAGCGAATCGAGCATCTCCTCTTCTGAAACGACCATTTCGGCCCCGCGGGGAATCACCTGCTTGCGAATCGGACAATTCGGGTCGTCGCGATCAATCAGGTTGAAGAAATAGGGCGTGATCGCCAGCGCCAGTTTTTGGTTCGCATGGGCACAGCCAACCTGCTCGTCCGGCGTGAGCGTCATAAAGCGCTCCAACTGCTCCACCGTCGTGATCCGGTTCTTCAGCTGCCATATCCAATCCCGCCAATCACTCTCGGGAATGTGCTGCCAAAGACCCTGGCCTTCGTACCAGGTCGCGCGGTTCTCAGTGTAAGACATTAGTTCGGGTGAGAGCTAGGGCCGGAGTCGGTTCCTGTCAAATGACTGGTCAATAATCCCGCAGCGAATGGACCCAGGGATGCCGTTCGAGTGCGGCCCCGCGTGGTCGGCGATCACCCCTCCATCGGCCCGGACATTTTCCCAATCCTCCGAAGATTTCCACGAAACCACTTGGCAGCCCCGATCCGACGCATTTTCTTTGGTCTTTAATGTCCACGCCCAAGCCTGCAGTCCTCGTTCTCGAAGATGGTTCGATTTTCCGCGGCCGCGCGTTTGGCGCCGACGCCACCGTGTCAGGAGAATGCGTGTTCAACACGTCCATGACCGGCTACCAGGAGATTCTCACGGATCCTTCCTACTTTGGCCAAATCGTCACCATGACGGCCGTTCAGATCGGGAATTACGGAGTCAACGCCGAAGACGCCGAAGCGGCCGCGCCCAAGGCCACCGGCTTCGTGGTGCGCGAGCTCTCACCGGTGGTCAGTAACTGGCGCAGCCAAATCTCGCTCGGTGACTATCTCACCAAGCACGGCATTCCCGGCATCAGCGAGATCGATACCCGCGCCCTGACCAAAAAGCTCCGCGTCGACGGCGCGATGAAGTGCAGTCTCAGCACGATTGCCATCAGCGACGAAGAGGCCATCAAGCGCGCCCGCGAATGGCGCGATATGGCGGGCACCGACTACGTCCGCGACGTCACCACCAAGGTCCCCTACATCTGGCGGGCTGACGATCCCGCCAATTTCAACACCCCTTATTTGCCCGTTGGCACGACCATGAACGCCGTTGGCGCGCCGGCGAAGAAGTTCCGCGTGGCCGCCTTCGATTTCGGGGCGAAACACAGCATCTTCCGCAAACTCGTTAACCACGGCTTCGAGGTCCAGGTCTTCCCCGCCACCGCCACCGCTGAAGAAGTGCGCGAACACCAACCGGACGCCGTGTTTCTTTCCAACGGCCCTGGGGATCCGGCCGCCTTACCGTATATCCACAAAACGGTGACAGGTCTTCTGCCCGAATACCCGATCTTCGGCATTTGCCTTGGTCATCAGATGCTGACGCACGCTCTCGGCGGCTCCACCTTCAAACTCAAGTTCGGTCACCGCGGCGGAAACCAGCCGGTGAAGAACCTCGAGACCGGCAAGGTGTCCATTACCGCGCAAAATCACGGCTTCGCCACCGACCCGAAATCGATCGAGGAACGCGGCGCAAAGATCACCGAAATCAATCTCAACGACAACACCGTGGAGGGCTTGCGCCATACCAAGCTTCCCGTATTCAGCGTGCAGTACCACCCGGAAGCGGCACCGGGACCGAACGATGCCGACGCGCTCTTCGTCGATTTCTACAAAATGATTGAGGCCCGCAAGGCCGGGAAAATTTGACGCTCGGAGGCGCCCGACCGGGCGCTCCGCCACCACCCGATCCGATCACGATCCACTCACGGCGTTCACCGTGAGTGGCGCCTGATCCCCCTTAATGCGGAGTGTGCACCAGCCACGCTTCGAACTTCGCCGCGTCTTCAGGCGTATCGACGCCGATGGTGGGATCATCCGTGACGTCGCACGCAATTTCATAGCCATTCTCCAGCACGCGCAGTTGCTCCAATTTCTCAATCATCTCCAGCCGGCCGGCCGGAAGCGTGGCGAACTTCTGCAGCAGATCCGCTTGGTAGCCGTAAAGCCCAAGATGTTTCAGACAGGGGTTGCTCTGAACCCAAGCGTCATCGACCACGCCGCCCCGATCGCGGCCAAAGGGAATCGGTGAACGGGAAAAAAACAGGGCCCGCCGCGCCGCCGTGGCGAGCACCACCTTAACCTGATTGGGATTCGCAAAATCCGCCGCCCGCCGGAATGGCGTCGCCAAGGTCGCCATCGGCGCGCCCCCGGCCAGTAATCGAGCCAGCATCCGGATTTGTGCGCCCGTGACCAAGGGTTCGTCCGCCTGCACGTTCACGACTTGGGCGGCACCCACCGTCCGGTTGGCTTCGGCCAGCCGATCCGTCCCGGTTTGATGCGTAGAGTTGGTCATCAACACCTTAAAACCACCCCGCTCAACCACCTCGCGCAACAGAGGATGATCGACCGCAAACCAAAGGGGAAATTCCGGAGCTTCCTGCGCGATCCGCTCCGCTACCCAAAGCAGCAATGGCTTGCCCTTGATGAGGTGCAAAAGCTTGCGCGGAAAGCGCGTCGACTCGAGGCGACAAGGAACGATGATTGCGGTCTCTGCCATGCGCGCCGGAGCCTGCAGCCCGGTTTTTAGGTTGCAAGCCAGCCGCGTGACCCGAATTTTTCCAGATCTTCGTCCGTATCCATGAACAATAGCGACGCCTCCTCTGCCACCACCTCCCTCACCAAGGAGCTGATCGTGCAGAACAAAATGGGCATTCACGCCCGGCCGGCCGCCATGATCGTTCGCGTCACCAATAAGTTTAAGGCCGAGGTCTTCGTGGAAAAAGACGACGAACAGGTTAACGGCAAAAGCATTATGGGCCTGATGATGCTCGCCGCCGGCAAGGGCTCGAAAGTGAAGTTCA
>CAYVDZ010000164.1:7080-9182 GCA_964450575.1 uncultured Opitutus sp. | reverse complement strand
GTTTCGGTGAGTTGGATCGTGGTGCAGTTTCGGCATCGACAGATGGCCAAAGGGATCGATTCGAGCACCTGATCGCGATTGGTGCGCAGGCTGTTCGCCGGTGGCTGTGCGCCCAGATCGAGGATGAGGTCCAGGCTGGTACTGCCACAGAGGCGGCAGCAGGAAATCGGTGTCGATATCACGTCAGGCGCCTTGCCAGCGAAGTTCTTTGTCGAGTCTCTGGGCTTCGATCAGTCCGCGCAATTTTGCAAGCCGGACTGTTTGTTTCCCGCGGAATTGCTCTTCGGTAAATCCCACCTTCTTGAAGAGCTCAACCAGTTCCTTGCCACCTCGGTCAAGATCCCAGGACGGCTTGTAGTACTCGCGCAGCTCGGTAAGGATGCGCCTGAAACTGACTCTGTACGTCCGCGAATCGCCGCCGTGCTCGCCGGTGAAGACGAGTGAACTGCCGGGAACGGATCGTTGCGCCGCTTCCGCCAGGTCCCGGACAGTGAAGTTTCCGTTGGGGATGCCAACGTTGTAGGAGCGACCGCCCACGAGCGCGACAGGCGCTTCCAGTCCGGCGATGAAAGCATCGCATACGTCCCTGACATGTACAACGGGGCGCCAGGGCGTACCGTCACTCTTGATCTCGATCCGGCCGGTTGTGTAGGCGCAAGCCACGAGATTGTTGAACACGATATCGCAGCGAAGCCGCGGGCTGGCTCCGAATACAGTTGAAGGACGGAAACACACCACAGTGAAGTCCTCCGCGACTAGTGTTTTAAGTTGCAGCTCCGCATCCCATTTTGTGACCGCATACGAAGTCACCGGATTCTTTTCGCTGTCGTCCTCGTCGAGCTCGCTCTGCGTATTCGATACTCCGTACATACTCTGGGAAGACGCGTATATAAAGCGCTTGACGCCGGCCGCACGCGCCAGGCGCGCAAGCCTGAGGGTCGACAAAAGGTTGATCTCCTCGGTCAGGCCGGGCATCAGCGCGCCGAGCGGGTCGTTCGAGAGTCCCGCGAGGTGAATGACCGCATCGACGTCTTGAAGGTCTTCGGCGCGCACGTCCCGGATGTCGCGATTGATCCGCGGATAGTCCAGATTCACCGGATAAAGCAGGCAATCCTCATAGTAGCCGGTGTCGAAACCGCGAACGGTGTACAACCGCTCGCTGAGCACTGCGGTCAGCACGCTGCCGATGTAGCCGACGTCGCCGGTCACAAGAATCTTGCTTATGAGGCTCACGTGCGCTCCGCTTTATCCGCTATCAGTTTGTCGACGAGCGCGAGCAGCCAAACATGATGTGTCATTTCGACGACGTTGTAGGCTTTGCTATCGGCCCAGAAATTGAGGTTGCCGAGTTTCCGCAGCGGATTGGCCGGGTCGAATCCGGAAAAAGTAATCAGCCGAAGCTTCATCTGCCTTGCCTTGAGTGCACCATTTACCATGTTGCTCGAGTTTCCGCTGCTGCTGATAAGCACAACGAGGTCCGTGGGATCGGCGTAGAACTCGAGGGCCTGTTCGACCCACCGCTCATAACCGTAATCATTGGCCAGGCAGGTAATCAAGTCTGCTTCGTTGAAATTGACTGCGCGCAGGCCGGCGGCCTTGGTCAAGTCGACGGCGACATGGCTCGCCATGGCAGCGCTTCCGCCATTGCCTGCAAGGATGACCTTCCCGCCCCGGTCCAGTGTTTCGTGCAGCAACCGAGTCGCCCCCGATAGCAATGAAGAGTCCTGTTCGATGCTGCGAACGCAAGCGGCTATGCTCTCGAAGTAGGAAGGAAAGAAACTCATTCTGGATTTCCTTTGAGTGTACGAATATGGCGCGCGATTCGGAGCTATCCTGATCGACCGACGGCAAGTAGATGATCTTCACTGCGTTGTCCCCGGTCGACAGCCGAGAAGTTCCGCGCAGGTTCCCTGCTCCACGACCTTTCCATGCTCGACACGGTAGAGGCGGTCGCAATGCTCGACAGTCGACAGTCTGTGGGCAACGATGATCACTGTCTTTTCGCCGTGGAGGGCCGTCACGGAATCCATGACGCCCCGCTCGGTGGCGGTGTCCAGCGAACTGGTGGCTTCATCCAGCACCAGCACCGGCGGGTTGTGGTA
>CAYVDZ010000164.1:2178-7070 GCA_964450575.1 uncultured Opitutus sp. | reverse complement strand
TGGCGCTGGCCGCCGGAAAGGCGAACTCCACGCTCGCCAACCAAGGTCCCGAGACCTTGCGGAAGTTCGCGAACCAAATCGTCAAGCTGGGCGGCGCTGACAGCGCGCAGGACGGCTCGTTCGTCGATCTGATCGTCAGGCAATCCAAAGGCCACGTTTCTGCGCAAAGAGTCATCGGTAAGAAATATTGATTGGGGCACGTAACCGATTAGGTCTTGCCAACCACGCACATTTGTCTGAATGTCAACACCGTCGATCATAACCGCGCCGGAGGTAGGCACGAGTAAGCCCAGAATGATATCCACCAAGGTGCTCTTGCCCGCTCCACTGCCACCAATTACTCCGACGGAGCAGCCTTTGGGAATCGACAAGGTTACTTCGCGCAGAGCCTGAACGTCGGCGGAGAGGTACTTGAAACTGACGAGATCGAGCGTAAGTGCGTGCTTGAACGGCAGGGATCTACCGCGCAGAGGTACCTTGGAAACGTCAAGGAGCTGAAACTCGCCGAATACCGAGTCGATCGCCGGCAAGGAAAATCGCATTCCCTGAACTGCGCCGAGCACCCGGTTTACCGAAGGGATGAGGCGAAATGCAGCGGCCGCAAAAAGCCCAAGCGTTGGCAGCAGCGCTTCGACCGGCTTGCCCTGCGCGATCATGGTCAGGGCCAAGGCGGCCATCCCGGCAACAGCCAGCAATTCCAGCCACAGACGGGGAAGCGCCTGCAGCGATGCCTGCAACATTCCGATCCTGGCAGAGGCCGAATTATGCAGCCAGTACTTCGCCAGGAAATCGTCTTCGCGTCCAAGCAGTTTCACGTCTTTTGCGCCGCCGAACCCCTGCAGTAGGTGCTGGAGCCGCAATTGTTCATGGTGTTGGCGCGCCTCGCCCCAGCGATAGACCTGGGTACCGGTCACGCGGTTAAACCCCCAACCAGCCAACGCCAGAGCGCTCATCACCAACAACGTTCCAAGCGGCTCGACGCTAAGCAGCAGCGCCGTTATTCCGAACAGCACGAACACCTCGGTGATGACCGTGAGGGCTTGTTGAACTGCGTTTGCATTGTCCCCCACCTGATTTATCGTGTTACGGATCAACTGTGCAGAATTGCGCTGCAAGTGAAATGCATAAGGCTGTCGCAGATAACCGGCAAAAAGACGCTGCGAAAGATCAGCTTGCAGGCGAAATACAAACGTTGCCTGGCGCCAGGCAAGAAAGGCGAGGAATATTGCCTTAACTAAATAGATCCCAAAGAGGGTCAACATGCCGGCGACAACCAAGTGCTCATGGCTGGGATTACCGAGGCGTACGAGCCCAGGTGTCAGCATGGGGTACTTGGCAGCCAGGTCGGTCTGCGTCATTAGTGCCAGTGCGGGAATAACCAGGCCAATACCCAAAGTCTCCAGCACCATGCCAACCAACATTAGCATCAACAATGCGAACGCCGTCCGGCGCTGCTTGGGGGCTAAAAGGTGCCAGAGCTTTCCTGCAACTGTCATTGCTGCGAATTTCATGTCAGCCAAATAGCGCCGCAATTCGGCTCGGCAACGTACGCGGCCCTCAAGGATTGCGCTTACGGGACTTAAAACGCTTCATGGCTTCGAGAATAAACACCCATAGGATCGCCACAAACAGCCCTGCCATCGCCCCCAGCAGCACCATCAAGGTACGCTTGGGCTTGGACTTGCGGTCCGGCTCGATAGCCTTGTCGATGACCTGGATAAGGGCGGAATCTTTTGCTTCGTCTATCTTGGACATTTCAAACTGGCGCGCGAGCAATTCAAATATGACTTCGTAGTATTTGACGTCACGTAGCAACCCCAGGTTGTCGATACCCTGACCGCTCCGGCTGTTTGCCTCAAGCTTGCCTCCGCCCGCCCCTTCCAACTTGGCTAGCTCCCGCTTTGTCGATTCGAGCTCTTGCTGAGCTCGCTGAAGCTCGGGGTTGCGCTCGGCGGCGAACATACGCATGGCGCCTATCTGCACCTCTTTTACCGTAATCTGCCCACGGAGCCGTGCTATTGCCTCGACCATCGCGCGGCCTTGTTCTTCAACCTTTACTAAGCCGCCCGTCTGTAACCCCTGCCTCGCTGCTGCTTCCGCCTTGGCAAGGTTCTCCTTGGCCAAATTGAATTGGCGCTCGAAGAACAGTCGTCGTTGTGACGCTTCGGTAACGGCGACTGCGCCAGTAAACTTGAATAGTTCATCGACATACGCATTGGCGAGATCGGCTGCGAACTTGGGGTCCTTGCTGTCGACCTCTATGTTGATTAATCCATCCTTGCCCGAAGCAATGTTGCTGATCCCGCCCAACATCCCGTATACGTCCGAAGGATGCTTGACATCGATTGCCCAAAGCTTCATCAGGCCGAACCGCTGGATCAGGCCATCCGCCAGGGTACGGCTCTTGAGCATGGCGATGTAGAGATCGTTGGGGTTCTTGAGCCCCGGTACCACCCCGGCCAGGAACCCGCCGCCGCCAAGTTGCGCCAGCAACGATGATGCCGCAGATTGATTTTGCTGCGGCGGGAGAATCTTGGTGTTCGCGGTGTAAATAGGAGCCAGCGTAAGGCTGTATCCAGCAACTATGATCGCGGTCGCAATTGGCAGGACAAGGATCAGTATCTTGTGCTTTAGAAGTACGTTCAGTAAGTCGATCAGGCTGGTTTCGCCATCGTCGGGATCAGTGGGCTGGCCATCAAGCAAGCGGGAAGAGTCTGTCATGAGCGCGTTGGCGGGACTTGATATCGCGGAGGCTATAAAGGTGCGCGTATTGTATCCTTCAAGTCACGGGCTGCGTTTTTCCCCCTCGATCAAACCCATCACTGAATCCCATCGGTTGCTCGACGTCAGAGCCACCGCTAATCCTCATGAGCAACTAAATTTCGGGACTTCCAAGGTGTCGCGCATACCTATTGAACGACGAGGATATTCCGTTAGTGCAATTATTCATTGCGTAAATTCGTACTGAGAAAATGAGTAAGATCCGATTCTGATAGCAATGCGGGGCCGCCTGAATGTCACGAACACGATCCATCCAAGTCTCCAAATGCTAGTGTTTTCGCAGCTCACCCGTCTTCCGCGTCCGGCGAAGGCAACAATTCTAATCTTGGTCGATTCTTTCATCGGCGGGTCCACGCTGTGGCTCGCAGCCTTGGCGCGATCAGGGCGCATCCCCGACCTGGCGTGGCATTACATTCTCATCGTCACGGTTTTTGTCATGATCCTTGTGCCTGCCGTGGGACTGGCCTGCGGGCTCTATCGACCGGTAGTTCGCTTCCACATCCCCAGGCTGTCCGCAAGGGCCGGGTTGATGAGCGGAATCACGGGATGTTTGCTTGCAATTGGAGCGTTTTCAGGCGGAGCGACTTATCCGAGCGCCGTGGGTCTCGGCGCGGTATTTGCGCTGGTGCTGTTCGTACTCATCATCTGGAGCCGGCATGAGGCGCGAATGCTTCTCGGGGCGGCGAGCCCAAGGGGCACGCCGGTCGCTGTCTATGGCGCAGGCAACGCCGGGCGCCAACTGGTGGAGGTATTGCGGCGGGGACAAGAACGTTTCCCCGTGTTCTTCGTTGATGACGATACTTCTATCCGAGGAAGAACGATTGAGGATCTCCCGGTTGTCAGCCCTCGTGACAAAAACTTCAAGGACCGGTTGCTTGCAAAAGGCGTGAAGGAGATTTTGCTTGCCATCCCGACGGTTTCGATCAGCCGCCGCAGGGAAATCCTCGAGTTCCTGGGCTACCTTCCGTTTCATGTGCGTTCGGTGCCGCGTTTTTCGGAATTGGTGGACTCACGCGGACCGGAACTTGCCCGCCTGAAAGAAGTGTCCATCGAGGAGCTTCTTGGCAGGGATCCCGTCTCCCCTTCGGCTGGTCTTTTGGATAAATGTGTGAAAGGAATGGTAGTCCTTGTGACCGGTGGAGGCGGTTCGATCGGCTCCGAACTCTGTCGCCAGATACTCGCGCTCGGCCCAAGGCGATTGATCGTGCTGGATCACAGCGAATTCGCGCTCTACGAGATCGAGCAGGAGCTCCGCAAAAATTGCGCGGGCGCAACCGAACCTCTACTCGAGTTCGTCCTCAGTTCGCTCACGAACCCAGGAACCGCAAACGCGTTGCTTGAAGGCAATCGCGTGGACACCGTGTATCACGCTGCTGCATACAAACACGTGCCGATCGTTGAGCATAATCCCGTGGAGGGATTTCGAAACAATGTCCTCGGGACATGGTATCTCGCACGCGCATCGGCGCGCGCCGGGGTGAAGAATTTTGTCCTTATATCTTCGGATAAGGCAGTGCGCCCAACAAACGTGATGGGAGCGACGAAGAGAATGGCCGAACTGGTCGTTCAGACGGCGGCTGGTATTCAGGCCCGAGAAGGGCAAAAACAGGATACCGTTTTCTCGATGGTCCGCTTTGGCAACGTCCTCGGGTCCTCCGGATCGGCAATACCGCTGTTTCGACGCCAGATCGAAAGCGGCGGGCCGGTCACGCTGACCCATCCGGACGTCACGCGGTATTTCATGACAATCGAAGAGGCGGTTCAGTTGGTAATCCAAGCGGGCGCAATGGCAAGCGGTGGAGAGGTCTTTGTTCTGGACATGGGCGAGCCAGTAAAGATCAAGGAACTCGTCGCGAGGATGATTGGATTGAGCGGCCGATCGGTCCGCGACACCGACAATCCGTTGGGTGAAATCGCGATTGAGGTTGTCGGGATGCGCCCGGGCGAAAAACTCTATGAGGAACTTCTGATCAGCGGCGAAGCCGTTGGGACCGATCACCCGCGCATTTGGAAAGTCCGGGAGTCCGGCATTGATCCTTCACAATTCGACTCGGAGCTTCACCGCCTGGAAGGGGAGATTCGTACGAACCCACTAGGCCTCGATGTTCGTC
>CAYVDZ010000164.1:0-2078 GCA_964450575.1 uncultured Opitutus sp. | reverse complement strand
CCACCAGTCGTTCACTTTCGACAAACTCGACATCGCGGACCGCAAGGCAATGCCGGCGCTGTTCGACGCTCATAAGTTCGACGCGGTCATGCACCTTGCCGCCCAGGCAGGCGTGCGCTATTCAATCGAGAATCCGCACGCTTACGTAGACGCAAACCTGGTCGGCTTCATAAATATCCTCGAAGGGGCGCGCCACTCTGGAGTCGGCCATCTAGTGTTTGCCTCTTCGAGCTCTGTCTACGGGTCAAACACAAAACTGCCTTTCGCCGAGAGCGACAATGTCGATCACCCGGTTTCCCTATACGCTGCGACCAAGAAGGCTAATGAGTTGATGGCGCACAGCTACGCCCATCTTTACGGGATTCCGTGCACGGGGTTGCGCTTTTTCACTGTGTACGGACCTTGGGGGCGGCCGGACATGGCGCTGTTCAAGTTTACGCAAGGTATCCTCGCCGGGCGCCCCATACCCGTTTACAACCGTGGCGAAATGATTCGCGACTTCACTTATGTCGACGACATTGTGGAAGGTGTAATCCGGGTCATCGACCAGCCGGCCTTGCCGGATGCAACGCAATCAGACGGCCCGCGGGATCCGGCGCGCAGCCTTGCTCCGTACCGCATATTCAACATAGGCAACAACCGGCCGGTAAAGCTGATGCACTACATCGAAGTCCTCGAAGAGTGCCTGGGGATGAAGGCCAAGATGGAACTGCTTCCGATGCAGCCGGGGGACGTGCCGGTCACGACAGCCGATGTCAGCGCGCTCGAAAAGGCAGTCGGGTTTCGCCCAAACACTTCCGTGGAAACCGGAATAGCGCGGTTCGTGGAGTGGTACCGGTCTTATTACCTTTCCACGACCGCTCGCCAAGGCGAAAAATGAGCGCGGCGCCGATCGTTGCGGTTGTGGGGCTTGGATACGTCGGATTGCCGCTCGCTTTGGCGTTCGGCGAGAAATTTTATACCGTTGGATACGATCTCTCGTCCAAAAAGATCGAGAGTTATCGGCGCCATCGGGATCCGATGGGGGAAGTGCCAGACGCCGAGTTAGAAAGTGCGACCAAGCTGGAGTTCACGACCGATCCTTCGCTTCTCGGCAAGGCCGACTACGTTGTCGTTGCGGTACCCACGCCCATCGATCAGGCACACCAGCCCGATTTCGGCCCGCTAGTCTCCGCGAGCGAAACCGTTGGCAAGCACATGAAGCGCGGAGCAGTGGTGATTTACGAATCCACCGTGTATCCCGGTGCCACTGAGGAGATTTGCGTTCCTGTCATCGAAAAGCATTCGGGAATGGCGTGGAAACAAGGCTTCAACGTGGGCTATTCGCCGGAGCGAATCAATCCGGGCGACAAGGAACATACGCTTAAGAAAATCATTAAAGTCGTTTCCGGCGACTGTTCGGAAACGCTGGAGAAAGTTGCGCGCCTTTATGAAGCGATTGTGGACGCAGGGGTTTACCGGGTATCCAGTATCAAAGTCGCCGAATCGGCCAAGGTTATCGAAAACACGCAGCGTGACCTCAATATTGCGCTGATGAACGAACTGGCGATCATCTTCGACAAACTCGGCATCGATACGCTTGAAGTTCTGCGGGCGGCGGGCACGAAGTGGAACTTTCTCCCATTCAGGCCGGGGTTGGTCGGGGGGCATTGCATCGGAGTGGACCCGTACTACCTGACGCAGAAGGCAGACATGCTCGGCTATCATCCGCTGGTGATCCTGGCCGGAAGACGAATCAACGACGGCATGGCAAAGTTCGTCGCCGAAAGCACCGTCAAGAAACTCATCGACAGCGGAAACGGGGTCAAGGGCGCCAAGGTCAACGTGCTCGGCCTGACCTTCAAGGAGGACTGCAAGGACCTACGCAACTCGAAAGTCGCCGACCTCGTGAGCGAGCTCGCAGACTATGGGCTGGAGGTCACCGTTCACGATTCAATGGCTTCCTCATCCGAAGCTGAAGACGAGTATGGGATACGCCTTTGCAATTGGGATGATCTTCCCCCGGCTGATGCCCTGGTATTGGCAGTAACTCACCGCCATTACCTCGATATGAAACCGCAATTGCTTCTAAAGACCCT
>CAYVDZ010000163.1:1061-9204 GCA_964450575.1 uncultured Opitutus sp. | reverse complement strand
CGTTTGTGCCGCCGCCCATGGACAGCTCTCATCGCCTCGGATCGGCCAACCCGCCAAGCCGACGCCGACGGTGCGCACCGTTCGGGGGCCGATTGCGGCACACGCCTTGGGCCGCACCCTTCCTCACGAGCACGTACTCGTCGACTTCATTGGCGCGGACCTCGTTTCACCCTCCCGTTACGACCCACTCGCTGTATTCGAAAAGACAATTCCCTATGTCCGGCGGGCGGCCGAATTGGGTTTCCACGCGATCTTCGAAGCAACGCCCGATTACCTCGGACGGGACCCGCGACTGCTCGCCCGGCTCAGCGAGGCCTCGGGAATCCATTTTGTCACCAACACCGGGCTCTACGGCGCCCGACAAAACAAGTTCATTCCGCCGTACGCTCACAGTGAATCCGCCAGGCAACTTTCTCTCCGCTGGATCGCAGAAGCTGAACACGGCATCGGCGAAACCGGGATCCAACCGGGCTTCATCAAGAGTGGAGTTGACGCTGATCCTACGCTGTCGCCGCTGCATGAGAAATTGGTTCGCGCGGCTGCACTCACCCACGCCGATACCGGCCTCACGATTGCAGTCCACACGGGGCGCGGACCCGGTCTTCAGCAAATCGCGCTCCTGCGTGAACAGGGAGTCGCACCCGCCGCCTTCGTCTGGGTCCACGCGCACGGCGCGCGCGATGACGATCTCTTCGCCGCCGCCGGGCTCGGCTCATGGCTCTCATTCGACGGGCTCAACCAACCCACGCTCACACGTCACTTGCATCTGTGCACCGTCATGAAGCAGCGAGGCCATCTCAGCCAAATTCTGCTCTCGCACGACGCCGGTTGGTATGATCCCGCAAAACCAGAGGGCGGACCATTTCGCAATTATGAGCTCTTATCCAGCGCCTTCATCCCGGCGCTACAGGAACACGGATTCACGACGGCGGAGATCGATCAGCTGACTATCCACAATCCCGCCGCCGCGTTTGCTGTCCGCGTCCGCGCCCTGAACTGAGACCGGGAAACCCAGTCGGAACCGGTGTGATTAACTGAACCACGTCCGAACCGACTGAGCCCTTCAACGGCTCATGCACGCCGTGACGACCCATCGAACGGCGTTGATCCCCACCCTCTGACGGAGGTCGGCAATGACGAGCTTACTTTGCTATAAGCCAGCGGTCGAAACGCCAATCAAACCGGCGTGTAAACGATGTTCGCCGCCCCGGCGATCACCTCGACTGCGGCCGGCGCCAAGCCCGCCATTGACTCAGAGTCAACGCACTTGATCCTCAGACCATGAACGACGAACGGTTGCTCGCCCTCCGTCCTTTAATCTCCATTCTCGTCCTGCTGAGCGTCATTGCCGCCCTAAAAGCAACCGCTGCTGTCACCATGCCGGTTGCTCTCGCCGTCTTCACCTTGATCCTGGCGTGGCCTTTGCAGCAGCTGCTCGAGCGGAAGCGGGTTCCGCGGCCCCTCGCCTATTGCATTACACTGGGCGCCATTCTGTTTATCTTCGCCTGCTTCATCGGTCTGCTTTATCTTTGTGTACAAAGTGTCGCCGCCAAGGCCCCGGAGTACGAAGATCAGTTCGCGGCGATTTATGAAAAGGCCCGGGTGTGGATCCAAGATCGGGGACCTGAATCCGGTGTGAATCGCAATGACGAAAGCGCCACCACCAGCACCATCATCGAGGCACTTCGGACGGCGGTCGTCTGGAGCTATGGATTGCTCGGCCTATTCACGTTAACCATCACTTTTCTCGTCCTCGGTTTGATCGAAAGTCACCGCTTCCGGGACAAACTCAGCGGCAGCATGCAGCCAAAGGCAGCGACCGCATTCCGCGAAGCCGGACGGGAAGTGGGCGTCACCCTGCAACGCTATATCCTGGTGAGAACCGTGGTGAGCGCCAGTACCGGCATCGTCGTCGGACTCTATACATGGGCAATCGGGCTGGATTTTCCGCTCATCTGGGGAGTCAGTTCCTTCCTGCTTAACTATATTCCCGTGCTCGGCTCCATTGTTGCTGTGATTCCTCCCAGTGCGTTCGCGCTTTTGCATCCTGAAGCATGGGTCTTTTTTGCGGCTCTGGGAGGCCTGACGCTGATCCAGTTCACGATCGGAAATTTTATCGATCCAAGGCTGGAAGGGAAAATCCTTTCGCTCTCGCCGTTCATCCTCTTCTTCTCGTTGGTATTCTGGGGCTGGGTGTGGAACATCCCCGGTGCGCTGATGGGAATCCCGATCACGGCGACAATCGTGATTTTTTGCCGCAAATTTGAGGCCAGCCGCTGGTTCGCGACCCTGCTCACCAAATGATGTGGAAGCGGAAACGCACGCGCTGGTCACGTACGTCGGCACGAAGCGGGACCCAAAGTCGGATAGTAATTATAAGGCGGAAGGCTGTGGCCGCGAAACGATAGTTCGCATGCGATTCCGCGCTATCTGAGACTACGGATCCAAGCGGGACGCGCTTCTATAAGCTGCCCGATCGATTAACCGCCGGTCTGTCTGATGAACTTTCCGAGGTCCGTCAGACCGTGCCCCCAAAACAGCGCAAGTCCCGCGTCTTGATCACAGCCAACGCCTGCTTTGCCCTCTTCGGGCTATTACCGATTACGTTCGGTGCAAGCGAGGTCACGTCTGCAACGACCTTAAGATCATCTGCTGAAATAAACGGACCTGCCAGATAACGCATGGCGTCACTCAGATTTTCGCGAAACGCCTTGGCGACTGCCGTGTCAGTCATTCCCACCGGGCCGAGATCGCCGGGAAGTTTAAAGAGGGCCTCGAACTGCTTTGCGGCTTCGTCAACATGCGTCTTCCACTGAAGCGTTGGCTTCAGACGCGCTTGCCGAAATTGTGCAGCCGATTTCCTCGCTTCAAGTGCAAAGCTGCGCTTCCGTCCAGCGAGGTGGAGCTTTCATCATTCGATTCCGCCCGACGGCACAGGAATCCTCCCTGCTTCTCCGGGCTCGAATTTTGTGAGCCCGCCACCATAGGTCCGTCCGTCCGCAATTCGTACGTTGGCGTTGAGCCACGCGACCCAGCGTTTTTCGTGCGCGATGGTCATGGATCGCAAAGGCGTAAGTGAGTGAGCTATATTGAGCAAGCGTGCATCACAGGCGTTTCGAGCAAAGACCGGCGGGCGCCGACCCATGTACGTCATGATGATCGGCGGAGCGGGCTTTAATCCCACGCGCCACCAAGGTCTCCGGTGTTGAGCAATATAGGAATCGAAGGCCCCAAAACGCTTTGCCACCTCCAAATATTGCTCGACATTTGCGCGCTCTGAACGCGTGAGTTCATCCAAGTCCGCCGGGAGGTCGATCACACATCTGAGCCTGTTCGCTGCTCGCAGGACACCGCCGGACTGAATGATTTCTGCTGCATCGGTGACACATGGATAGAGGAACCTTTTAGGGATCAGCGCGACCGTTTCGGGTGCTGCAATAAACGCGGGATTACATCCTGTAACTTGACCACGAGAAATCTTGAAAAAATCGCCGAGAGTTGATGTTCCTTCACCTTGCTGAGGCAACTCCCGACCGAAACCGGGCCATTTGCCGATTGCAACCAGCCGCTCGCGGCCGACGACAAACCGCGGCTGCACCTGCTGCCTGACTAGATCCGAGAACTGCACGGCAAGATTCGACCCCACGGTCCACTCCCCGATGACAGAGGTGGTGAGCGCGTCGGCAAAAATCCGCTCGGTCGGGTTGGCCCGAATCAAATGACTCCCACCCATTTTCCCGAACAACGCGCGCATGTCGCCCCCATATCCGTTGTCGAACCATTCAGCCGATGTTATGAAAGAGCCAATATCTCCCGGTCTCCCGAGTAAGAACGATTTCAGGAAAAAGTGGATGTGCAGCCCAGCCAGCTGGCTACCCGACAGTCCGAGACGCCTCATCGTCGTGGCATACCACCTCTTCCCCTTTCCCCCGATGTCATGATGGCGGACATAGGGCGGGTTGCCGACGAATACAGTTATCCCGTTCACCGGAGGTAGCTGAACGTCGGTATAATCCGCACAGATCACACGCACCCGCACCCGGGCGATCTCAGCGGTGGTTTCGGCGGCACGCGCAAGGTCAGGATCCTTCTCGATGGCGATGACTTCTGCACGCGGCCATCGGCGTGCAGCTGCAATCGCGTATCGGCCACTTCCGGATCCTGCATCGATGACACGAGCTGGCTGACAGCAGATCGCGTCGATCCGCGAAAGTTGAAGTTCAACCACCCAAGGCGGCGTAAACGTAGCTCCCTGGCTGCGGCGCACTTCTGGTGAGACGCACTCCACAAAGTGCTCACCGAGCGGATCCCGCCCACTGCGAATCGCTGGTGCGACATCTTCCAAGGTTATGCGCCCGGCTCCCGATCTGCTTAACGCGTGTAAGCTCCTTAGTATCCGGTGCGTCATCCCTCGTTCCGACGACTCTTGCGGATTTGGCAAACCCCATGCGAGCTGAATCTGAAGTTGTTCCATAGGTTGAATGCGCTACCAAGCGTGTTCTAATGAACACTATCTTGCGAGCAAATTTCCGAGGCCCTTATTCGCGTCCAGCGATCCCGCCAGATACCGACCCGCGACCATGACTATACGCTCAGGTCGGCGAAGCCTTGCCCGAGTCCAGGGATCCAAGGCATCCGGGCAAACCGTCTACCTTTCAATGGTTGCCCGCCTCGCGATCAGCGAGCCGTTTCACGCCGGGCCACGGCGGTCGCGAGGCGTCGGCCCGACGCGATGCAGTTAGCCAGAGAAATTCCGTCCCGACAGTTCCCGCCAATAAAAAGTCCGGGGGCGCTGGTTTCGAACTCGGTCAGCGTGTCCTTGTGGCGTTTATAGCCGAGCGTATATTGCGGGATCGCGCGCGGCCAGCGTTGCACATGCACAAAGGTGGGCTTTCCCCGGGCCCCTAGGAATCGGCCGAGTTCGTCCTGCACGGACTGCACGAGTTCACCGTCCTCGACCAGCGCGCGTTCAGGCTGCCTCGTGCCTCCCACGAAACTCGTCAGTGCCACATGACCCTCCGGCGCACGACCGGGAAACAGGGAACTGGAGAAAAGGGTTCCGAGAATCAATCCCCGCTCCACTTCCGGCACGAGCGCTCCAAAGCCATCCAACGGATGCGCGACGTCCTCTTTTCGATATCCAAGAAAAACGGACGCGACCGGCGGATGCTCGATCTGCCCCAGACTCTCGAGTCGCGCGGATTGGGGCACGCCCTCGAAGTGGAGGCTGGCCAGGGCATCGGCCGGGAGTGCACAGATCACATCCGAGAACAACTCGTGGTGCACCACACCGCTGGTTTCAAATTCCAGCTCCCAATGCGGACCGTGTCGCCGGATCACGCGGACATTCGTCTGGAGCCGAACCGCCCGGCCCAAGGCGTTGGCGATCGTCTGCGGCAGTTCTTCCAACCCATTTGGAAACGAAAACATCCGGCCCTGTGGCCCACCACTGGTGTTATGCCGGGCGATGGCGCCTCGAATCAGCGAACCGTGCTCCTGTTCCAACGCGTGGAGTTTCGGGAATCCATCGCGCACCGACAGCTGCCGGGGATCGCCCGCATACACGCCCCCCACGAATGGGTTGACGGCATAATTGAGAAACTCCTCACCCAGCCGGCGCACCACAAAGTCCGCCACACTTTCATCCAAGTCGGCGGCGGCTTTCGCCCGGAAGGGCTCACCCAACAGCGCAAGTTTGGCCCGGCTGGAAAACAAGGGCGTCATCAGGAACTCGCCCGGTGAGCCCGGCATCCGCACGGGCGCGCCTTCATGAATAATATAGCGATTCCTGGCTTCCGGCGATGCATACAGGCGCCGCTCCCCGAGCCCGACCGATTCCACAAAATCCGCCACTTCCGGTGCACTCTCCATCAGCGAGTTGGGCCCGAGTTCGTGCAACCATCCCTCCGTGCGGAAGCTGCTAATCGCGCCACCCACGCGATGGGAGCGTTCAATGACGACGGGCGAAAGCCCCGCCTGACGCAGATGCCAGGCAGCGGATAAGCCGGTGATGCCGGCACCCAGAATAGCAATGTGGGGCGTGGGAGGAATGGGTAGCATAGTGGGAGCGGGCCTGACAGATTCGAAACAATGCAGTCGAAAGGTGAAGGGTGAAAGCCGAAACACCGACTCGCACGCCGGGCGCAGCCGCGACGTATTATCTACACGCGTCCCCCCGGCATCGCCAGCGCACCGTGACGTTTCCCGGTCGCATTGGCCGAGCAGCGGCACACGCCGATCATTATATTATATCCTGCATCGTGGGATGGTACGGAATTCGGCTTTTTACCTTCATCTGTCAGCGCGCGGCTTCCCTTCGGTTCAATCCGAGTCATGGTACTCGAAGGCGATAGGCACGCGCATCCGCGTATTCACCTTGCGCCCATGGAGAGTCCCGGGACGAAACCGCCACCGGGCGACACCTGAAAGCGCGGCCGCATCAAAACCCGAGTTGGTGCTATTGATCACAAACGCCCCCACGACCTTGCCTCCGGAATCGACGATGAACTCAATATAAACGGTGGCCGTCAGCGCGTCGCGCTTCATCGCAATCGGAAAGATGGGCGACGGTTGCAGAATCGGTTCGGGAATGCGGTCGAGTTCGGCGAGGTTAAAGATGTTGCCGATGCTCTCCGCCAGCTTCCGCCCGCCCCGGAAGTTATCGGGAATAACATTAACGGTCAGATCCTTGAAATCAGGTCGTTCGAGCAACGACGTGAAATTGATCTGCTGTACGAAGTCGGTCGGCGACGGCAATTGCGGCAGATCGGCTTGCATGGGCACCAACGTCGCAAGATCCGGCGGCGGCCCGGTTTCATCTCCGGGAATTGGTTCTGGCTCCTCCAGCTCCTGAATCAGCGGAGGCGTTAGGGTAAGGGCGATAATGTTCTCGGGACCTTTGACCGCGACGGGCTCCGGGCGCTTGCGGTCGAACCCGAACAACAAAGCGAGATGAATTCCAATCGAGGCAACCGCCCCAATGACGAGCAAACTCCGGGAACGACGGCCACCGTGGTAATGCAACGAATCCGATTTATCCGACGGTAGCGTGGTTCGAACCGGCCGGGCGACACCCCTCGCAGCAGGGTCGACCCCGAAAGTGACGGGGTAGGGAGTTATCATAACGACAACATACTCCGTCTTCGTGGCGGACGCACCGCACGGGTTGGCGTTGGCTATGCATCCTTTGTCAATGCGAGCGCCGGGCTCAGCTACCCGGGAGTGATGCAGACGATAAACGGCTCATCGGATAAACGCGGTGTTCATTCCGAAACGGTCCACCGTCGAGCGGAACGGCGCTACGAAGGCACGGCGCAAGAAATGCACAGCTGTTCGTAGCGTGTGCGCACGGTCCAAGCTTTCGCCGCGCGACCGAACGGTCAGGCTGTGCGAACCCGCCTACCATGAGCAGCCCAGATTGGAAAACCCAGGGAGTTTCAGCGTCCGATGTCATGTCGCTTATCCGAAGTGATACCAACATCTTCATCCACGGAGCCTGCGCGACACCCGCTCCGTTGCTCGAGGCCTTGTGCGCCCGAAAGGATCTGGAAAACGTGAAGCTCTATCATCTGCACACCTCGGGGCCCGCGCCCTTTGCCGCCGCGGGCCGGGAGAACGAATTCCGCTCCGTGTCCCTTTTCACCGGCGCGCCCTTGCGCACCGCCATCGCCGAACATCGCGCGGATTTTGTCCCCATCTTTCTCTCCGATATCCCCGGGCTTTTCCTCTCCGGATCGGTTAAGCTGGACGTCGCCGTACTGCAAGTTTCTCCGCCCGACCGCCACGGACTGTGTTCGCTGGGAACATCCTGTGATGCCGCCAAAGCCGCCGCGGAAACTGCGCGTCTGGTCATCGCCGAAATCAATGAGCAAATGCCGCGCACGCACGGGAACAACGTCCTGCCGTTCGAACGCATCCACGCGTTTGTTGCGACGGATCGACCGCTCTTCGAACACCATCTCGGGCCGGAGTCGGCCATTGAGGCGCGCATTGGCGAAATCATTGCCGATCTGGTCGAGGATGGATCCACGCTGCAAATGGGTATCGGCGGCATTCCGGATGCCGTGCTCTCCCGCCTCCATAATAAACGCGACCTCGGGATTCACACCGAGATGTTTTCGGACGGCCTCGTCGACCTCGTGGC
>CAYVDZ010000163.1:0-1051 GCA_964450575.1 uncultured Opitutus sp. | reverse complement strand
TGGTCGAATCGGGCGCCGTCACCAACCGCAACAAAACCGTGGGATCCGGCCGCATCGTGACAAGCTTCGTCAACGGCACGCGCCGCCTCTTCGACTTCGTTCACGATAATCCCCTCGTTTCCTTCTACCCGTGTGATTGGACCAATGATACGTCGGTCATCCGCAAGAACCCCAAGGTGGTGGCGATCAATTCAGCGCTGCAGATCGATCTGACCGGACAGGTATGTGCCGACTCCATTGGCCATCGAATCTATTCCGGCATTGGCGGTCAGATGGATTTCATCCGAGGGGCCGCATTGTCGCGCGGAGGCAAACCGATCATCGCACTGCCTTCAACCGCCGCACGCGGGACCTTGTCGCGACTCGTCGTCGCTCTGAATCCAGGAGCCGGGGTCGTGACCACCCGCGGTCATGTCCACTGGATTGTCACGGAGTATGGTGCGGTTAATCTGCATGGAAAGTCCCTCCGCGAACGGGCCGAAGCGTTGATCTCGATCGCTCATCCGGACTTCCGCGCAGAACTCGGGCGCGAGCTCGCTCAAGCCCGCCATTTTCCGGCGCAAGTCGCCGCCTGATTCCCCGTCGGATGAACACGACGCGCCCCACCCTCCCCGCATCCCAACCGGGCGCTCAACCGGGCCCGGTCACCGCTCCCGCGCAACCCGCGAGCAAACTTTCCGCGCAAGAGAGTCGGCTCCTCGTCAACCAACTACGCCGCTCCCAAGTGTACCATGACTACGAGCAGGCATTCCGGGAGACCACCGGTTTACCGATCACGCTGCGGCCATTGGAGGCGTTCGATCTTCCGCATCACAATGACCCGAAGGAGAGCCCGTTCTGCGCGTTGATGTCGCGCTCAAACCACTCCTGCGCCGCCTGCCTCCAGCAGCAACGAAGGGTGGAAGAGGAAGCGCAGCTCGAACCGAAGACGCTGAAGTGCTTCGCCGGTTTGTGCGATTCAGCCGTGCCTGTACGCGTCGGCGAGAACTTGGTCGCGTTCCTTCAGACCGGACAGATCCTGCTGCACGAACCGCGACAGGCGGACTTCACC
>CAYVDZ010000162.1:0-9213 GCA_964450575.1 uncultured Opitutus sp. | reverse complement strand
AGCCCGAAGAACTGGGCGAACTCGTCGAGCGTTATCCGGACCAGTGTCGGGCTTTGGCATTCGATGTGGCGGACCCGGCGCAAGCCGCTCGCGTGGTGCCGGAGGCCGCCGGCATCTTGGGACGACTCGATGTGGTCGTGAACAACGCCGGCTTCGGCTTGGTGGGGGCCTTGGAAGAGTTGGGTGACGCGCAGATCATGCGAAACTTTGAGACGAACTTTTTTGGCGCAGTGCGGGTCATGCGGGCGGCGTTGCCGATTCTCCGTGCTCAACGTCGCGGCCATTTCGTTAATATCAGCGCGGCGGCTGCGATCGCCAACTATGCGGGATTCTCGATTTATGGCGCCACCAAGTGGGCTCTGGAAGGCGCGTCCGAGGCACTCGCCGCGGAAGTCCGGCCCCTCGGGCTGAAGGTGACCCTGGTTCAGCCTGGTCCCTTTCGCACCGAATTCATTTCCCGCTCGCTGGAGCGCGCGGAATCGAACCTGGCGGATTACGACGCCACCAGCGGAAAATTTATCCGTTTCATGGATACGATGAGTGGCAGGCAGCCGGGCGATCCCGATCTCGCGGCGGCCGCGATCATGGCCGCAGTAGAGTCGGAGCACCCGCCGCTTCGCCTGGTCCTCGGGAAATACGCGACGGATAAAGCACGCCGAAAATTGGTCACTGCCAGCCGCGAGCTCGACGCCTGGGCCGGGATCGGGGCAGCGACCGATTTCAATGCGTCCAAGGGTGCGCAATAGAGCGCGGGGTGGGAGCATCCGGGCGCACGTAACGTATCCAAATGTCGAATTCACACCAAGCGTGCTCCGGCGGAGGTGACCGGGCCCGGGGCGTAGAGATGCGCGTCCGCACGCTCGTGCTGGTGCCCGGCGATCAACTTGATGCCGACGCGGCGGTTTTCGATGACTTCGATCCGGCGTGCGATGCGCTCTGGATGGCGGAGGTCGCGGAGGAATCCGGGCACGTGTGGACCAGCAAGCCGCGCATGGCGATGTTCCTGGCGGCGATGCGTCACTTTCGTGACGGGCAGCGGGCGCCCGGTCGAAGCGTTCACACTATTGAGCTCGACGCGCCCGGCAATACGCAGGCGCTTGCGAGTGAGCTGGCCCGGGCCGTGGCGCAGTTGGAGCCGGATCGGCTGGTGATGACGGAGGCCGGTGAATGGCGGGTGCAGGAAGCGCCGGTGCCGGCTGACGGATGGTTGGCGCTCTCTCTTTGAAACTCGATATGGTTCCCACGATGCGAAATCAATCAGACTCTCCAGCGAAGCCCGGCGTCGCATGCGGACGACCGGATATTTATTGCAACCGGAGAGGAGGGAAGCGTCATGGCGGATGAAATATTTCGACGCTCGGTTCGGATCGAGCGGCCGGCGGCGGAGGTGTTTGCGTGGCATGAACGGCCGGGTGCGTTTGGCCGGCTGTGTCCGCCGTGGGAACGCGTGGAAATGACGGCGCACACGGGTGGCATTCGCGATGGAGCACGGGTTTCTTTGCGGACAAAAATGGGGCCGGTGTGGTCGCGGTGGGAGATTGTCCATCGGGATTATAGGGAAGGCCGGCAGTTTCGCGACGTGCTGATGAGTGGGCCGTTTGCGAAGTGGGAGCACCTTCATTTGATCGAGCCGGCGGGGGAGAACGCGTGCGTGTTGACCGATGAAATTCACTATCGGCTCCCCTTCGGAGCGCTGGGGCGGATGGGTGGCGGTGCGTTTACGCGGCGGCAGCTCGAGCGGATGTTTACGTATCGGCACGCGGTGACGAAGGCGGACCTCGAAAGCTCGGTGGGAGGACCGGCGAAGTGCGTGCTCGTTTCGGGGGCCTCGGGCGTGGTTGGGCAGGTATTGGTTTCCCTGTTACAGACGCAGGGGCACACGGTGCGGCGGCTGGTGCGCGGGGCGGTGCGCGTACGGGAGGAGTTTCGCTGGGATCCGGTGAAAGGAGAACTGGATCCGGCGGCGCTGGCGGGAGTGGATGCGGTGGTGCATCTGGCCGGAGAAAACGTGGCGGGTGGACGCTGGACGGAGGAGCGGCGAACGAGGATTATGAAGAGCCGCGTCGACGGCACGCGGACGCTGGTGGCGGCGATTGCGGCCCGGAACGATCGGCCGAAGGTGTTGGTGAGTGCGTCGGCGGTGGGGTTTTATGGCGACGCGGGGGACCGACGAGTGGGAGAAGACGCGGTTCGCGGTCCTGGATTCCTTGCCGACGTCTGTGAGGCCTGGGAGCGGGAAGTCGCAGCGGTCGAAGCGCTGGGGGTGCGGCGCGTGTGCTTGCGGACGGGCGTGGTTTTAACGCCGGCGGGTGGGGCGCTGGCGAAGATGTTGCCGGCCTTCAAGGCGGGCGTGGCGGGCCGATTGGGCAGTGGGCAGCAATGGATGAGCTGGATCGCGCCGGATGATTTGGCGGCGATGTATCTGCACGCGATTGCCAATCGGATCTGGCAGGGAGCGTACAATGCGGTGGCGCCGGAGCCGGTGACCAACGTGGAGTTCACTGCAACGTTGGCGCGGGTGTTGCGTCGGCCGGCGGTGATGCCGTTGCCGGCGGCGGTGCTCAAAGTGATCTTCGGCCGGATGGCGGAAGAAACCTTGTTGGTGAGCACCCGCGCGGTTCCGTCGCGGTTGGAAGCGGCGGGCTACGTCTGGCGCGAGCGCACGCTCGAGTCGGCGCTCCGTCACGTGTTGGGCCGATAGACTTCGGGTGCTTACGGCTACGAACGGAGGAGTCGTCGGTCCCAGGAGCAGACGCGCCGTTGTTCACGGGGACGGTGGTTCGTTCCGAAGTGCCAGGTGTCGTGAGCCCGAACCTTATTCAGGCGGGCAACATGGAAAACCGCAGTGGTGGCAGACTTGCCCAATTGGCGATAGGCCCACGTTGACTTAAATCGCCGGCCGAATGAGGCTTCGTCGTTTCACGGACAGCGGGTTACACCCTCTGGACTTCACTTCTTTTCTACTTCATGAACAATATTGTGCTCGAGATCGCCATTGTGTTTTGCCTGCTGCTAGCGAATGGGGTGTTTGCGATGGCGGAGATCTCGGTGGTGTCATCGCGGAAGGCGCGATTACAGAAGCATGCGGACGACGGTGTGCCCGGGGCGGCCAAGGCACTCGCGTTGGCCCAGGAGCCGAGCCGGTTTTTGTCCACGGTGCAGATCGGAATTACGCTCGTCGGCATTCTTGCGGGTGCCTTCGGTGGCGCCAGGATTTCCGGGAAAGTCGCGGCGTGGATCGCTCAAGTGCCGGTGCTTGAGCCGTACAGCGGGGCGCTGGGCATCGTCATCGTGGTCGGAGCAATCACGTATGCGTCGCTCATCATCGGCGAATTGGTGCCAAAGCGCATCGGGCTCAACAATCCCGAGCGGAAAGCGATGTGGGTGGCCGGCCCGATGAACGCGTTGTCGCGACTCGCTTCTCCGTTCGTGTGGGTGCTGATGACTTCGACCGAGTTCGTGCTGAAAATTCTGGGGCTGGGCAAGGAAGTGGACGCGCCACCTTCGGAAGAAGAGATCTCGCATCTCATTGAGCAGGGTGCGGCGGCGGGCGTTTTTCACAAGGGAGAGCGGCAGATGGTCGAAGGTGTTTTGCGGCTGGATGAGCGTCCGGTGACCGAGATCATGACGCGGCGGAGCAAGATTGTGTTCTTGAATGTGGCGGACTCCGACGAGACGAACTGGCGCCGAATCGTTGCCAGCGGCCATTCGCAGTTTCCGGTTTACGATGGTAACCGCGACAACGTCGTCGGGATGGTGTCCGTCAAAGCGCTGTGGGCAAATTCAGCGATCGGTGTCCCCAGCAAGTTGCGCGATCACCTGACCAAACCGTTGTTCGTGCCGCGTTCAGTGACGATTGTGCAACTGCTTGAAGCCTTTAAGAAGACGGGGAAACACATCGCGCTTGTGACCGATGAATATGGCAGTGTCCAAGGCGTCGTATCGCTCATCGACGTGATGGAAGCGATTGTCGGTGATCTTCCCGAACCGGGAGACCGTCGCTCACCTGACGCGGTGGTGCGGGAGGACGGCTCCTGGCTGGTCGATGGTGCGATGGACATTGAGGAGCTAAAGAAGCGGTTCGACTTCGGCTCGCTGCCGGGGGAAGGAGACAACGATTTCGAAACGTTGGGCGGGTTTGTGCTGGACCAGTTTGGTCACATCCCGAGTGCGGGCGAGAAATTCGATTGGAGCGGCTGGCGATTTGAGGTCGTCGACATGGATCGCCATCGGGTGGACAAAGTCCTGCTGATGAAAACCTCGGTGAAAGCACCGCTGAAAGCGTAAGAGGGCGGAAGGTCAAAGCTTCAGAGCGGGCGGGATGCACGTGGCGTTCAGGAATCGGAGCGTAACGAATGAAAACAATTTCAATCGCCCTCCTCTTTTCGGGTTTGGTCGATTCTGAACGCAGCTTGAAACCATCCATCGAGTCTACCAAACGGGAGGGCCCTTGTGATGACGCGTTGTTTTCTGCCCCCTCCGGAACGCTGTGAAACGCTGGCGAGTGTCGTGGCGCGATTCGGCGGTGCGCTCAAAATCCAATCCCCGGCCACGACAATGGAGTACGTACTGCCGGCACATGCGACCGAAGAGGTGCGGACATTTTGGCAGCCGGAGATGAAGGCGGAGATCGCTCCGCAGTTTATTGCGCGTCTGCCTGGCGGGCGGGTTTTTGGCACAGGTAGCGTGCTTGCGCCGGATGGAAAAAGCCTCGCTCGCGATGTATCGCTGGATTTTGGAAAACCCTTTGCGGAGCACTGGCTGCTCACCGATGGAAAAATCCTGCCGCCGCAGTTCGTTGCCGGCTCGACGGCCGTGATTGCGACGACCCTTGCCTCGGGTTATGGCCATTGGCTGCTTGACGAACTGCCGCGACTGCTCGCGCTGCCGCGCGACGCGGCGGAAACCCTGATCGCTCACGCATCGCAGCCCTTTAGTCGCCTGGCGCTCGAGCACCGTGGATGGGTCGGCGGAACGGTTTTGCCGGCTGGGCGTGGCACTCATTTTCAATGCGAAGAGCTGGTAGTACCAAGTATGGTGGGAACGGTGGTTCAGCCGGCGCGGCAGGCGCTGGATCGGATTGCGGAGTTTGCCTCGGTGTTTCACGCGAACGAGTCCGCCTTCGGGGAACGGATCTATCTGACGCGCGAACGAGCGCGGCGGCGGAGGGTGACCAACGAGCCGGAGTTATGGGCGGAGCTGGAGAAGTCCGGGTTCGTGAAAGTGCGCTTGGAAGAGCTCACTTGGCCGGAGCAGATCAATGCGTTTCTGCATGCGAAAGTTGTTGTGGCACCGCACGGAGCTGGACTGGCGAATCTCGTGTTTTGTCAGCCTGGCACGCGGGTGGTGGAGCTCTTCAATCGCTCTTATTTGCACGGCTGTTTTTGGAAACTCGCGGCTCTGCAGCAGCTCGACTATCGGCCGATCGTCCCTCCCGCCGACGAACCGTTGGGGCAGGCGATGAACTGTAACCGGCTCGACGTCGAAGCGGATATTCGGCAGGTGCGGGCGGCGCTGAGCGCGGGGTGAGTGACTGAGCGGCGTGGGGAGTCCCTGGGCGCTGGTCGAGAGTTGCGGATGTGGGGTCCCACTCGCAGCCCCGGGGTATGATCGTGGTCCGCTGAAAACGGACTACGCCCCAATGCTTTCGTCCCGCCCGTTTGTTCGCAGGAAAAACCGTGATTGAGACGACGAATCCGTCCGCGTTTTAGACGGAGGCGGTCTGCTTTTTCACCATAAACGGGGCGAAATAAGCGGCTTGAGCAGGCGGGAAGCGGCCATGAAGACGGACTGATCCGTCTTCCTGCTCTTCACTTTGAATATGACCGACTTGATGCAGGCGCGCGATCACGTCGTAACGTTCGTGTGGGACCAACAGCTCCGTGGTCGCATGTGCTTCCGCGATGAGTTCAAGGCAACGCGCCTCCAGCGAGTCGAGTCCGGCGCGGGTAATCGCACTCACGTAAAGCGCTTCAGGCTCCAAGCGCCGAGCGCGCTGGATCATCTCGGGTGTGGCTGCATCCACCTTGTTAAACACGGTGACCATGGTTTGGTCCGAAGCGCCCAATTCCTCCAGTACGGATAGCGTCGTTCGATGGTGTTCCTCAAAGTTAGGGCTGGTCACGTCGATGACGTGCACGAGGAAATCAGCCACGATCACCTCTTCAAGCGTCGCCTTGAAGGCTTCAACCAACCCGTGCGGTAGGCGGCGGATGAAACCGACCGTATCGGTAACGAGTAGCTTGTGATTGCCCCGCAGCGAAAGCTGGCGGGTGGTGGGATCGAGGGTGGCAAACAGCTTGTCGGCTGCGAGCACCTCGGAGCCGGTCAGCGAGTTGAGCAATGTCGATTTGCCGGCGTTAGTGTAGCCGACGATCGCGCAGGTGGGAATGGGAACGCGCTGCCGTTTGCGGCGCTGAACATCGCGCTGTTGGACGACGTTCTTGAGTTCCTGTTTCAGGTGCGTGATGCGGTCGCGAACGATTCGGCGATCCTGTTCAAGCTGGGTTTCACCTTCGCCGCCCATGGAGCCCTTGCCGCGTTGCCGCGACAAATGGGTCCATGCCCGGGTGAGGCGAGGGAGGGAGTATTCCATGCGGGCCAGCGCGACCTGGAGCATGGCTTCACGGGTTTGAGCGCGATCGGCGAAGATTTCTAGAATGACTTCCTGGCGATCAATCACGGCGATTCCAGAGAGCTCCTCCCAATTGCGCTGCTGCGCGGGCGAGAGCGCTTCGTCAAATACGATGACATCCGCACTATCGGCTTTCGCGGCCAAGATGATCTCCTCGGCTTTGCCACTGCCAAGGAACAACGAGGGTGTCGGACGCCGCAGGTTGACCAGTTCCGAGTGGGTGACGGTGATCCGCAGGTTTTCGACCAACTCCTTCAACTCGCCCAGCAGCTCCGCGGCTTCGCCTGTCTTCATTTCGGGCGTTTGCACGCCGACAAGATAGGCGCGCTGAAGATTAGACGGTTTGTCAGTGAGGAAATCAGCCATTTAGGTGTGTATGAGGACGCAACCCGAGCATCTCCATTGAGTCAAATCGCCGCGTCGGGAGTTCTGACGCAACTCCGGGTGCGCCGGTTCCTTCCTTCCCGATGATTCTCTTAAAAAACGCGTTCACGGTTGGATGCCAAACCAGCGCGGCAAACATACTGTGAAGCGGGCGCCCCCCGTTGGCGCATCGTCGAGTGTAACGGTGCCGCCATGCGCTTCCACGATCGCTTTGACCATGCTCAGGCCCAAGCCGAGTCCGCGTTGCGAGCGGCTCGCATCACCCCGATAGAGCCGGCGAAAAACCGCCTCACGTTCCGTCGGGGGAACGCCGGGACCGGAGTCGGAAACCGTGATCAACGCGAATGAGCCTTCAATCCGCGTGGCGAGGGTCACGTGCCCGCCGGCGGGCGTGTACTTTAGGGCGTTATCCAGGAGGTTATTGACCGCCTGCCCGAGGCGAATGGCGTCCGCATCGGCTTCGACCGGCTCGGGCTGGTCGAGCGTTATGGTAATGGCTTTTTCCTCGGCGATTTCCCGATAGAGATCAATGGCGCGTTCCGTGAGCGACCGTAGTTCGATGCGATCGCGGTTCAGTTTCAGAGCGCCGGCCTCGGCGGCCGAGATGTCGAGCAATGCTTCGAGCAGATGCAGCACGCGGTCGGACTCATCGACGCAATCGCCCAGCGCGGCGCGCGCTTCGGTCGGATCCCCGCCATCGTGCAAGGCGAGTTCAGCGGTGCCGCGCAGTCGCGTCAGCGGCGTGCGCAAATCATGAGCGAGGTTGTCGAGCGTTTCGCGGAGCACGCGCACGTGGGTGGCGTTTCGGTCGAGCAGGGTGTTGAGCTGGCGGACCAAAACGGCGAGTTCGCCGGTGCCGTCCGGCCCTGGCACGCGCGCGGACAGATCGCCCGTCTCGATAATGCGGCGGACGGTATCGGACAACGCTCGCAAGGGACGCGTGGCCCGCCACGCGAGCACCGTGCCCACGGTGACGGAGAGAAACAACGCGCCCGCCGAGATGCCGATAAACGTGCGACGTAGTGGTTCCAGCAATACGGCCCGGCTGTCCAGCAGCCGGCCGACCTGCAGCACCCAGCCGTTGGCCCATTGGCGCGACGCGATCGTGTAGTCGCGCAACGCGTTTTGCGGAACGCGGACGGTCTGAATTTCCTGGCGCAGTTCGAAAGCGCCCATCGGAATGCGCTTCACTTCCGTTTCAATCCAGTTGCTGGGAAACTTGTCGAAGACCGAGGTGTTGTTGGGCGTGAGCAAGCGCACGAAGAGCGCGCTCATCTCCGGTGAAGGATCGTTGCGCACGCGGGCAATGAGTCCGGCGGCACCGGCGCGCTCGAAGGCGGTGCCGAGCTCGAGGGTCTGACGTTCCAGCACCGCGCGTTCACGCTGCTCGAGCGCGGCGGCCAGCAGCCAATACAGCGCGCCGAAGAGCAGCGCGGCGCCGAGGGCGAAGACCAGCGCATATTGCACCGCGAGTCGCAGCGCGAGGGATTGGCGCAAGCGCTCAAACATGCGGGCGGAAAATATAGCCTACGCCACGCACCGTTTCGATGCGTTGGTGATCGGGATCGATCTTGGCGCGTAACCGCGACATGACCACGTCGACCACGTTGGTTTGAGGGTCGAAACTGTAATCCCAGACATGCTCCATGATCATCGTCTTGCTCACCGGCCGCCCGGTATGTCGGAGCAGAAACGCGAGCAGCGAAAATTCCCGCGGCTGCAAGTCAACCCGCTGGCCAGCGCAGGTGACTTCGCGGGAGACGAGATCGAGTGTGACGTCGCCCGCCGTCAGCCGGGTGGCTTCGGGGGACGACGTGGCGCGGCGGATCAAGGCTTGAATGCGGGCGAGCAGTTCGGAGAACGCGAAGGGCTTGGTCAGATAATCGTCGCCGCCAGCCTGGAGCCCGCGAATGCGATCATCGACGGAGCTGCGCGCGCTCAGAAACAAAACGGGCAGGGGACGGCGCGCGGCACGGAGGCGTTTCACCAGGCTGATGCCGTCCAACTGCGGCAGCATGACATCGACAATCAAAGCATCGTAGTCGGTTGAATCGGCGAGGGCCAGGCCGGTCTCGCCGTCGGGGGCGTGGTCGACCGCATAGCCGGCCTGCTTGAGGCCGCGCACGACAAACGAGGCGATTTTGGCATCATCTTCGACGACGAGGACGCGCATAGGTTTACAAGTTCTACAATGA
>CAYVDZ010000161.1:3337-9218 GCA_964450575.1 uncultured Opitutus sp. | reverse complement strand
CTGATCAACCTGGGTTTCTCGTATCAGATTCGTCCGGCGGTTACGGTAACGCTCGATATTGATAATTTGACCAACGTCCCGCAACTCCGGTACCGGGGGATTCCGGACCAAGTCGAGTATTTTAACTACCCAGGCACGACGATGACGGTGGGTATCACGGGCCGCTTCTAAGCGGTCTTTTCCTCTGACTCCTTCGCACCGACTCGCACGGCGCGAAGGAGTGTTTGGTGGGGGAGTTTTAATGTGAGACAGGCATTCCTGCCGCTGGGTCGCGTCCGGGACGTCAACAGCGATAGGGCCGTCTGACTCACCGGGTTCGCATAATCCTAGAAACCGCAGGTGAAGCCACAGATTCCACGGATGAACCCAGATTACCAGGGCATAATAAATTACAGTCCCTTCACCTTGCGGGTAAATTGCGGCTAGGTGCCTCTTCGTTAGTTAATCCTCTTGATCCGTGCTCATCTGTGTAATCCGGGGCTGGAATAAACTGCTGAATTTAGGATAATTTGCTCGATCATCCGGCCTGTGGCCGTAAGTGGTTTCGCCACCCCCATGTCGTATCAAGACACTGAACAAGCCCGCTGGTTTTCTGAACAGGTGCAGCCGCACGATGCCATGTTGCGTGCCTGGTTGCACAGCCGATTCCCGGGCGAACTGGATATCGACGACATTATCCAGGAAACGTACCTGCGGATCCTGCGGGCTCGCGCGACGAAGAGCCTCTCGTCGGCAAAGGCATTTATTTTTGCGACCGCCCGCAATCTGGCGGTCGATCGTCTGCGTCGGAGGAAGTTCTTACGCACGGAACCGTTAGTGGATAATGAGGTGTTATCCGTCTTGGAGGAGGGCGACGGCATTCCTGCCGCGATCGCCCATAACCAGGAACTCGAACTTTTGACCGAGGCGATTCAAAGTCTCCCCGACCGCTGTCGACAGATCTTCACGTTGCGGAAGGTCTATGGATTGTCGCAGAAGAAGATCGCCGAGCAGCTGGGCCTTTCGGAAAATACGGTGTCGGCTCAGCTGACGATCGGAGTGAAAAAGTGTATGGAGTTCATGTTGCGGTACCGCCGCGAGCGGGAAGGTCGCTGGCCATGAGGACATCGCCCGACAGTCCGGCCCCCCGGGACACGGTGGAGGCGCAGGCGGCGCACTGGTTGGTGCAACACGATCGGGGTTTCACGCCGGCGCAGCAGGATGAATTCTTGCAGTGGCTTGCCGCGGACCCGGACCATCGCGAATCGTTCAACCGGCATCGCGCGATGTGGTCCGATTTCAACCAGCTTGCGCAATGGCAGCCCGAACACAGTCTGGAGCCCAACCCGGATTTGTTGGCGCGTCCCCGGCGGCGATATCGCGTCTGGACGCTGGCGCCACTCGCGGCCGCGGCGGCAATCGCGCTGGTGTGGCTGACCTGGTCGTCGTTGGTAATCAAAGCTCCGGAAGCTCCTCTGGCTTATGAAACGGAAAGCTATCGGCAGGAGCGTTTGCCGGACGGGACGATCGTGGATTTGAATGGAGGCGCCCATCTGGTCGTGCAGTTTTCCGCTGGTGAACGCCGCGTCCTGCTGGTCGAAGGAGAGGCGCAGTTCTCCGTGACGAAGGATCCCACGCGCCCATTTGTGGTTCGAGCAGGCGGCGTCGATGTCCGGGCGATCGGCACGGCCTTCAATGTGAAGCTCGCCGGGGCGAATGTGGAGGTATTTGTCACGGAGGGGACCGTCCACTTGACGCAGACCGCAACGGCTTCGCTTGCGTCGCGTGACCACCGGACGGTGTTGCCGAAAGAGAAGCTCTTTATCGCGGAACTGACTGCCGGACAGCACACCGTCGTTCCCGTGGCAGCCGTTATCACTGCGCCCCCCGTCACGACTGCTTCGCCGGAGGAAATTGCGCGCTTGCTGGACTGGCAGCCGCGCCTGCTGGATTTCACGTCGACTCCGCTGATCGATGTGGTGGCTGAGTTCAATCGTCGCAACGTCACTCAAATCATTCTTGCCGATGATGCACTGCACGGAGTGCCGATTGTTGCGTCCATCCGTTCCGACAATGTAGATGGATTTGTGCGGCTGCTCGAGGCGACGGTGGAGGTAAGTGCGGAGCGACCGGGTGCGAGCGAGATCATCCTGCGCCGTCGCCGCTGATAATGTTTGCGTGGGTGGATCGACTCTCCGTCGCCCTCGTGGTCGGCCGAAGGTAGCGGTTGAAGAATGAAATGAATCGCAGCCGCATTCGGGCGTGCGGCGCAAAAATCGCACGGAATGCAAAAAGGTCTTAGCGTGAATTCATCCATCAAACGTCTTGGGAGGCACCACGGTGTTTCCCCATGCCCCATGCTTTCGTTGGCCGCTTCCCTCTCATCGCGTCGAACGGCGTGGCTTTGTGGCCTGTTTGTCGCGTTGGGGCTGGTCGCCATGGCCGCGGCCGCTCCCGATGCGAAGGGCGACGCGGCTCGCAGGCGGTTCGATATTCCGGCCGGCGAGGCGATCACGACACTCAAGCGTGCAGCGCAACAGGCCGGAGTCGAAATTGTATATTCCGCGCCTCTGGTGCGCGGTGTCCGGACCCAGGGCATCACAGGCGACTTTACCGCTCTCGAGGCGCTTGAACGCATGTTGGAAACGACCCCGCTGGCCATTTTTCAGGACCCTGCCACTCGCGCCTTCAGCGTGATGCGCCGGTCGCATTCCCTTCCCCGATCCGAACCGAATCTTCCACCCCCGAAAGACCCTTCGCGAACCATGATACGAAAAAATCCTCTCGCCCTCATCGGCAGCTGGCTTGCTCTGGCCCTGGCTCCGGGACAGGCCACTGCCGCGACTGATCAGAATTCCACCGCCGCGACCTCGACCGCTTCCGTGAGCGGCCGGATTCAAAATGTGGTTTCGGGACAGTATTTGAACAACGCGCGCGTGAGCGTGAAAGGAACGGACCTCGTGGCTTTCACCGACCAAACGGGAACATATCGTCTGCCTCAGGTCCCGGCTGGTACCATCGTGCTCGAGGTGTTCTATACCGGACTTGATTCGCAGTCCGTGACCCTCGAGGTTCCCCGCGGGGAAAGTGTCGTACGCAATGTCGAACTCACCAATCTCGCGCGGTACGGTCAGGCCGGGGTGGTGCAGCTTGATTCCTTCACCGTTTCCACTTCTCGCGACACGGATGGCGCCGCAATCGCCATCAACGAGCAGCGCTTCGCTCCCAACATCAAGAACGTCGTCGCGGCGGACGCACTGGGCGATGTCATGGATGGCAACATTGGCGAGTTTCTAAAATTCATGCCGGGACTGACCGCCGAATATGACAACGAGGACGGCAGCACCATCGCCTATATATCCATCCGCGGTTTCTCGAGCCACCTCGCCGCGATTTCCACCGATGGGGCGCAGATGGCCAGCACGTCGACCGGGTTCGGCGACTCGCGTCAATTTTCATTCAATAACACCTCCATCAACAACATCGCCCGGATCGAGGTAACCAAGGTGCCGACGCCGGCCAATGCCGCTGATTCCCTCGCTGGTTCGGTAAACCTCGTCAGCAAAAGTGCGTTTGAACGCAAGGATGCGCAGTTTCGCTACAACGTAAACCTCAGCGGACATTCCGAGAATCTAGGCTTGAAAAAGCTGCCGCACACGACGGACGAACGAATCTACAAAATCCTTCCGGGTGCGAATTTCGATTATACCCTGCCAATAAATGAGCGGCTCGGATTTGTCTTCACCGGAATGACCTCGCGGCGCTTCAGCACGCAGCACCGTTCCACCAACACGTACAACAATGGTGGTACGAATACCGGCGCCTCGATTTCAGCGCCTTACCTGCAGAGCTATCGGATGTTCGATTCTCCCCGCGTAATTTCCCGGGATTCGCTCGGCATCAAGGCCGACTGGCGCATCACTCAGAACGGTATTCTCAGCATCGGGGGGCAGTGGAGCCACTATGAGTCGGAGCGTATCGCCGTCGACTTCACGGTCAACGCGGGGACCAATGGCACGCCCACGCCCGCGAGCGGAATGCCGTTCAGCTACGGGCCTGACTATACGAACGGCGCCACGGGACGAGGCGCCCTTTCCGGGGGCGCTGCGGCCTCGGTTCATCCGGTGCTGACGACGACAAGCGGCAATCTTGCGTATCGCTACGATAACGGCGTCTGGCGCATCGAGACGCTCGCCAGCAAGTCGCGTGCTTATGGCGGTTACCTGGGCATCGACTCCGGCAACTTCCGGCAGTTCGGCATGTCGAGCCGCGTGCCGATCCGAGTCACGTTCCGCGAAGTCAACGGCGTCCGCCCGCAAGTGATCGAAGTCTACGATAACGCGGGGAACGCCGTCGATTACACGGATCCTGCCAGTTACAATCTGAACACAGCGAACTCGACCCCGCGTGACACGGTGGACGAGTTCGAGACCTTTGGCCTGGATGTGCGGCGCCGCCTTTCCAAGTTTCGTTTTCCGGCGGCGCTGCAGTTTGGCGGTCAACATCGGACGCAGAATCGCGACATCCGGCGTCAGAACATCAACTGGACTTACAACGGCATCAACGGCGATCGCTCGCCGGTGCCGTTCGTGTCGGACGTGTTCCGCGGACAAGATCACTATTACGGTTTCCGCGAAATCCCGTTCATCTCACCGAAGCTCGCGCTCGAGGCGTATCAAAGGGATCCCTCGTTGTTCACCCAAACGGCGGCACAGCTCCGGGCGGCGGAATTCTTTCGGGTGACAAACTCACTGGCCTTCGAGGAGTCGGTCACGGCCGCTTACTTCCAGGGCGAAGTGGATCTCTTCGGTGATCGGTTGAAAGTGCTGGGTGGCGTGCGATTCGAAGAGACAGACGTCAGCGGCCGCGGGCCACTGGTACAGCCGGACGCCGTGTTCGTCCGCAATTCGGACGGCACCTTTGCTCGCACTGCGGCCGGCCAGCGTATCCGGAAACCTGAGGCGGGTTCCGCGAATTCCATCGAAGAGTTGGCTTTGACCCACACCGAGCGCGGAGCGACGTCGCAGCGGACCTACGATGGGTATTACCCGAGTCTCCATTTCACCTACAACATCCGACCGAATCTGATCGCGCGGCTTGCCTACGCCAAGACGTACGGCCGTCCGAATCTGGTGGAGATCATTCCCAACACCACGATCGATGATGATGACGAGGACGCCGTCGATCCCGACGCCGTCCCCGGGAGCATCACGTTGCGCAACCCCGCCCTTCGTCCCTGGTCGGCGGACAACTATGACCTTTCGCTCGAATACTATACGGAGAAGGGCGGCTTGTTCAGTATCGGGGTTTTTCAGAAGGACGTAACGGATTTCTTCGGCAACAACGTCATCGTCGCGACCGCAGCGGATGCGCAGGCGCTGGGGCTGGACCCGCGTTACGTGGGTTGGCGGATTTCCACGAAGTTCAATTCCGGGGACGCCAAAGTTTCCGGAGCGGAGTTCAACATCCGGCATTCGCTGGCCCCGCTCGGGGGCTGGGGGCGCTACTTCAGCGGCTTTGTCAATGGCACCAAGCTCGATCTCGATGGGGATCAGGATGCAGACTTCAGCGGGTTTGTGTCGGAGACGCTCAACTGGGGTTTCACCTTTAGCAAACGACCGTTCCAGTTCATGGCGAAGTGGAATTATCGCGGAAAGCAACGACTCGGGGCTCAACCCGCGTTTGGCGCCGATGGCTATGAATATCAGGATCGCCGCATGAGCGTTGACCTGAATGCCGAGTATCAGATTCGGAAGAACATGTTCCTCTATATCAACGCCCAGAATGTATTCAACTCGCCCTACGTCACGATGCGCTACGGCTCATCCACGCCGGGATACGCGAAGGTGAATTTCACCAACCACAACGGGGTGGGCCTGACTCTCGGGGTAAAGGGCTCATT
>CAYVDZ010000161.1:0-3237 GCA_964450575.1 uncultured Opitutus sp. | reverse complement strand
GCCGGCCGCAGCGACGTTTTGGTGGTCGGGGCCGGCCCTGCCGGCATCGGTGCCGCTCTCGCGGCTGCCCGCGCGGGAGCCACAACCCAGTTGATTGAGAGCGCGGGTTGCCTCGGTGGCGTCTGGACCGCCGGCATGCTCACCAAGATTATCGATGGCACGCGGAAGAGTGGAATCATGCAGGAGATTCTACAGGCGATGATCGCTCAGGGCAGTGACATCGCGAAAAAGACCAAGGGTGAGATTTATGACCCGGAGTTGATGAAAGTCGTGCTCGAAGAGATGTGCGTGACCGCCGGGGTGAAAATTCGCTTGCACACCCAACTCGTCGGCGCGGTCACGGACCGAAACAACCGGCTGGTTGCGGTGGTCACTGAATCGAAGTCCGGCCGCGAGGTTTGGACCGCGGATCGCTTCATCGATTGCTCCGGCGATGGTGACCTCGCAGCGCAGGCGGGTTGTCGCTTCGATGTCGGGATCAATGCCGACTGCGAATGTCAGCCGATGTCACTGATGGCGTTGCTTACCGGGCTCGATGCGGATGCGGTTCCGGAGTACGTGCGTGAGGTGGCGGGGCCGCAGGCCAAGACAAATCTGCGGAAATTGATGCAGCGTTCCGGGATCAATCCCTCCTACAGCGATCCGACGCTGCGTCTGCTCCATTCCGGAATTTTCTCATTGATGACCAATCATGAGTACGGCGTCCCGGCCTACGATTCCGGCAAGATTACGGAGGCGACCATTCGGGCGCGTCGTGAGGTACATGCCATCGTACGCGATCTGCGGAAACTTGGTGGGCCCTGGAAGGACCTCGCCGTGGTCGCGACGGCCGAACAGATCGGAGTGCGCGAAGGGCGGCGGGTGCGCGGTCGTGCCACGGTCACGGCGGATGACATCGTGGCAGGGAAGAAGCATGAGGACGCGGTGTGCCGGGTGAACTTCGGTTTCGATGTTCATAATGTGCGGGCCGGCGCCATGTTTGTCGGCGACGACGAGATTGCGGCGGAGGTGAGGCGTTACCGACAGGCGGGATCGAAGCCTTATGATATTCCGCTCGGCGCGTTGATCGCGGCCGACGTGGATGGCCTGATGATGGCCGGCCGCTGTATCAGCGGAGATTTCATCGCGCATTCCAGTTACCGCGTGACGGGTAATGCGGTGCCGATGGGCGAAGCCGCCGGTCGCGCCGCCTTCGTTTCGTTGCGACTAGGGCGCCTTCCTCACCTCCTCACCGCGGCTGATATTAAAACTTCTTGATCTCCTTTATCATGGTCTCGATCACCTCCTGGATTTCCCGTCTCTGTGTAGTAATTATGATTGTGGGCGTCGCGGGGGTCCGCGGCCAGTCGGTGGATGTCGTGATCTACGGTGCGACTCCCGGCGGCATTGCGGCGGCACTCGCGGCCGCCAAGGGCGGGCGGAGCGTGCTCCTAGTGGAGCCCTCGATTCGCATTGGCGGGTTGACCACCAACGGGCTCTCGCATCCGGATTTTCGTGCATTTGAGGCCATCACCGGTACGTACCTCGATCTGACGCGGCGGACCACGGCGTATTACACTCAGCACTACGGAGCGGATTCGCAGCAGGTGAAGGATACGTTTCGCGGCACGCACGCCGAACCGAAGGTTAACCTGCTCCTGTTTCAACAGATGCTGGCGGAGTACCCGAAGATCACCGTGAAGACGGAGTGGAGCTTGGTGAATGCGTATACTCGCGGACCGGCGGGAAATCGTTGGATACGAGCGGCCCAATTTCAGGACAAGGACGGCAAGGAGTACCTCTATGAGGGAAAGATTTTCATCGATGGCAGCTATGAGGGCGACCTGATCGCTGCCGCGCAGGTCCCGTATCGGATTGGCGTCGAGAGCCGGGATGAGTATGGCGAGGCTGCGGCATTTGAGGACAGCAGTGGTGATCTGCAGGGCTATAATTTTCGCTTTGTCATGACGGATGACCCCGCGATCCGGGTCCCTGTCACCGCGCCCAAGGGTTATCGTCGCGATGATTTTACGCCGATGCTGGAGTTGATCTCCTCCGGTAAGGTCAAGCGCGCCTTCGGCGGGTTTGGAGACACGGATAATATCGTAAAGGCCTCGATCCCGATTCTTCCGAATAACAAACGTGATATTAACGACGTTTCACGCGGCTACGTGCGACTGTCGTTGCCCGGTGATCAGTTGCTCTGGCCTGAAGGAAACGCGGCGATCCGGCAGCAGATCTATGACGAGCACGTGCGCTGGAATGTGGGCTTGATCTATTTTGCGCAGAACGATCCCGCTGTGCCGGCGGCGTTTCGCGATGAAGCAAGAAAATGGGGCTGGTGCCGGGACGAGTTTGTCGAGTCCAACCACATTCCGCCGCAGCTCTATGTCCGCGAGGCCCGCCGGATGGTGGGTCTGCGCATCTTCACCCAGAACGACACGCGGCATGTTGAAGGTGATGCCCGCGCCGTGCTGCACCGGGATGCGATTGCAATCGGAGACTACGGTCACAGCAGCCATGGGACGCGGCATGAAGGTTCCCGTTTCGGGGGTAAACGATTCGGCGAAGGGCTCGGGGTTGTCTATGCACCGTATCAGGTTCCTTATGGCACGATCGTGGCGAAGGAGGTGCGGAACCTTTTGGCTCCCGTGCCGGTGAGTGCGTCCCACGTTGGATTCTGTGCGTTGCGACTCGAACCGATCTGGACGTCGTTGGGTCAGGCCGCCGGGCATGCCGCGCATCTGGCCCTCCAGCAGGGCAATGCGCCGGATGTGCGCACGGTGATAGTGGCGTCCCTCCAGCGGCGGTTGCAGGCGGATAATTCGGCGACCATCTATATTGCCGATGTATTGCCCGGGCATGCGGATTTTGCGGCTGTGCAGTGGTGGGGGACGCTCGGTGGCCTGCATGGCCTGGCGCCTCGACCCGCGGTATTACTCGGAAAGAGAATCCAGGGACAGCACTCTGAATCCTGGCAAAATCATACCGCAGATTTGTCCCGGGTTCTCGATCCCGCGCTCGCCCGGCGCTGGTTTAGCCTCGCCAAGGAAGCGGGTGTTCCGGAGAAATCCATTCCGAAAGCGGATGGACGCCTGACGCGGGGTGATTGGATCAGAGCCGCTTTCGCCGCCGCCAATTGACCAGCGCTCTGACATCCGAACTTCGATCATATACGTCATCACTTTTTGCGCCGACTCACGGCTCCCCGATTAAGATGCGGGTTTAGCTGGAACAAGTGCTTATCCCACTTGGTGG
>CAYVDZ010000160.1:0-9253 GCA_964450575.1 uncultured Opitutus sp. | reverse complement strand
TCGCAATACCCGCGATCAGCGCCGAGAGCCGCGTGAAAAGTCCCAACACGATAAAGCCGGCGCAAAAGACCTCCGCCAGGACGACCAGCGACAGACTGGCCGTACTGCCGACGCCCAAGGGATCCGCGAACTTTCCCGAGCGCTCCGCGAAGTTAACCAATTTGCCCCATCCGTGCAGCGACAGCAGCGAAACACCAAACCAGATTCGAACGATCAATAGTGCGACGTCCGCGCTTGCAGGAATAAAGTTGAGTTGGAGAAATTTCATTCATGTCGGAATGGGCGAACTGCTGGTCACGCGCAATAGCTTCCTGCGAGAAAGAAAAGGCTCCTGACGGCCGCCGTCCTACTCGCCCAGCGTGAGCCGGTCCTTCTGCGAAGCAGCACGATCCTGCGGCGAACCCCCACGCTCCGAGGCCCGCGACTCAGCCGCGTGGTCCGCCGCCGTCTTCGCTCCAGCCCGCGCTTTGTTCGACGCCGGTTCGCTGTAGTAAGCGTAATTATTGGTGTAATACCCGTAATCGCCCCCGGCGTTCGCCGGAACTTGGTTTAACACCACCCCGATCAACGGCATCTTCAGGCTTTCCACGATCTGCTGCGCCCGCAGCACCATACTCTGCGGATTGCGTCGGTGCTGGATCAGCAGCACCCCGGCATCGACCACGCTGACGAGCACACTGGCGTCGCTCACCCCGATGACCGGCGGAGAGTCGAAGAGGACTTTGTCGTAACGGCCCTTCAATTCCGCGATAATCTCCCGCAGGCGATTTCCGTAAATGAGACTCAATGCAAAACCGGGCACGCCTCCGCTCGGGATAAAATCAAGACCCGGCGAAATCGATTTCTGCACCACGTCGTCGAGCGTTTTTTGTCCGACCAGCAAATCACTTAAACCCGGCTCCTTACTCCGGCCCGCGAGGCGGTGCTGCGTCGGCCGGCGCACGTCGGAATCGATCAATAGGACCCGCTCGCCGCTCGCACCCATGAGACGTGCGAGTTGGTACAACGTCGTCGACTTGCCCTCACCCGGTCCCGCGGAAAAAAGCACGAACGCGTGCGGTTTACCGGGCGCCAGCGTGAGATTGATATTGGTGTATAAAACCCGAAATGGCTCGAGCTCGGCCGGAGTAGCATCCAGCACCACTCCCGCGACCTGACGCGTCAGCGGCATCACTCCCAGCACCGGTAGCCGGAGCCGCGTCTCAACATCACCGACGGAGCGGAAGCTCGTATCGAAATACTCAAGCAGCACCCCGACGCCGACGGCAAAAATACTCCCAAAGAGAAACGCGAACGCGGTGTTCAACACCCAACTCGGCCGCGAGGGCAGCCGCGCAGGTTCGGCCGTATTGAGAATCTCAATCGTCTTCTTCGGCACCTGAAAATCGATCTCCCGCTGCCGCAGGGTAAGTTTTAACGTCGTCTGCAGGCGCGTTTCATCATCGAGCTTCTGCGCGGACTCCTCGAAGGGACGCATGCGATCGCGCGCCGAGAGAATCTGGTCCACTTTCGCCTGGGCGAGCTGACTCTTCAGCTCGGCCACCCGCGCATCGGATTCCTTGTAGGCAATCTCCAACGCGCTCTCATAACCGCGCAACTGCGCCTCGAGCTGCTCTTTGATTTTCGCGCGCCCATCCACGGCCGAGATCAGATCCGGATGCGCTTCGCCGAGACGCGGCTTGAGCTGAGTGACCTTTTGATCCGCGACCAGATACGCCTGCAACAGGTTCTGGATATTCTGGTCCGGGATGAGCTCGGAGTTCACGAGGCCCATGCGATCCCCGGTTGGAATCGAACGGAAACGCTCCCACCGCGTCTTGCGGCCAATCGCGTCGACGCTAAGTGCGATCAGCGTGTTTTGCATTTGCCGCAAAGTCTCGATCTCCATGTCGGAGTAACGCGCGTTGAGATCGACGCCCGAAATATTGAGATCCTTGCGCAGTTGCTCGAGTGCGTCGCGCTGGCGCGTGACGATGCCTTCCTGCGCCACCAGTTCCTGCCGAAGATAGGCGAGTCCTTCCCGCTGATCCGAGGTCGCCAGATCAATCCGGTCGGCGGAATAAGTGCGGGCAATCTCGTTTGCAATATCGGCGGCGAGCTGCGGGTCCTGCGCGAAGACGCTGATCTCGATCAGGGAGGAACTCCGCTGCGACTCGATCCGCAGCATTTTGTCCAAGATAAATCGATACGTCAGGGCAGGGGGCAGGGCGGTGGTGGCACCCAGATCCGGTGCCAGCTTCGCGCCGAGCGAGAGGCGCTCGATCACGGGATAAAGGATCTTCTCGGATTGCATGATCCTGAATTGATCCTGCAGGAAATACGGGTCGTAGCTATTGCTGCTCTGCGCCTGGAAAAGCTTCACTTCTCCCTCCGGCTTTTCCACCCGGACCTTCGTCGTCGCCAAATACCAGCGGGGCAAAAAGGCCGTGACCGCCAGCGTCGTAATCACCACCAGCGCCAGAATCAAAGCGATGAGCGCCTTGCGCTGGCGGAGGATTTGCAGGAAATCAGCCAGAGATGCTTGTTCCCGGCTGGCTTGAGGGGAGGCCATGGACAAAGGGTCGCGGCGCGCCATCAAAACGTGAAGGCCGCACTCAGGCCGACGCGCTCGCGACGCAGCTTGCGGAAAGGGTCATCCGAGCGGACCCGGTCATAATCGACATGCGCCAACACCGTCCAATTTTTCGTCGGTAAATAACTAAACGCCGCGCCCAAGCGCCAGGAATCCTCGGTAATGTCAGCCTGGCCCCGACGCCCCTGCAGGCGCGCCGGCTCAAACGCGACCGACGCCGAGGCGACGGTCAGCGCGCTGACCGCATGCTGCACGTTCGTGAAGAAACGATGCAGCCGGCTATCGTTGAATCGCAGGGTATCCGACGTCTCTTCGAGTGTATAGGTGTATCCAGCCGCCACAAAGGAACGCCGGGTATAATCGTACTTGCCGGAGACCTCGATATAGGGGGCGGTTGTATCCGCCTCGCCCGCACGTTGACGCCATTCGGCCCCGAAGCGCCCGCTCACCGAAATGGTCCTGGCCAGGGCGTAATCCGCGCCAGCCATGACATAATGCGAAGTCTTGTCCTTGAGTTCACCCTGCGTCCGATAAGAAACGTCCTGGTACCGATACTCTGCCACCAGTTTCGTCTGCGGGAGGAACGCGTGATCACCGGCCAGGCCATACAGATTCTCCACGCGGTCGAGGCTGCGGCCCAACGCCGCGTTGCGATAGTCGTAGTAAAGGGACCGCGCCTTCACGGTGACACCGATCTTCGGTTGCACCTGGGAGGTAAATCGGCCGTCCAGCTGATTGCGGGTGAACGACTGGTCCGTGTTCACCGGTTGGCCGGCGAGGAGCGATTCAGGATTACGGCTCACCGTGAGAGCATTGCTGAGGTCCAGCACCGTCAGCGGGGAAAAGGAATGCGCCAGTCGGACGGATGCGTCATGGCTATCCAGCAGCTTGTCGCCTGGCCGGCTTTTGAACTGGTCCAGCGTGAGGCCATAGGCCGCACTCAAGAAAGTCTGGTCGGTCAGCGAAACATTATATACCGCGCGCGGCGCCAGCGTCCAAATCGTGGAATCTATCGGATTAGTCGCGCTGCCGAAAACATTGCTATCGTGCGACAAGCCAGCCCTGACCGTCACGATGAGGTCCTTGCCTTGCTCAGGATCAGGTAAGGGTGCGTAGACCGCTCGTAAGGGCAAAGTGGCGACGAATCCACCAAGGAGCAGAGCGCGAAAAGAAAACGTCATCAGGGGCCGGTAAGGTTAACGGACCGTACGGGCAAGCAATGGACCGAAGCAATTACTTTCCCCGCGCGGGTGGCAGGGCGGGGTTCAGCAGGACAAAGAGGTTTTCCGCCAGCTTCTGCGGTGCCCCCAAAGGAAACTCCGGCGGCAGCGTGCCGGTGAGCAGCCCGGCGTAAATGCCACCCCATTCGCCGAAGCGATTTGTGACCCGCGCCAGCGCGCCCGACAGCTCCAGACTGGCATTCAAATCGGAGAAGAACGGACGATCGAGCGTCCGGGGGGTTAGCAGCAATTGTCCCATCGGTTGCTCAAGGGTAATGGCATAAAAGTCGCGCAAACGCGGCGGCTGGGCCCACGCCCGGGTCTGGCCGTACCACGCCAACCCGGCCGGCACATCCGCCATGAGCCCGTACTCCCCTTCGACGGAGCGGCGCTGGAGGTCCTGCCGCATGCCTTGGAAAAGGGCAGGAAAGTACGGCGGGTACTGAAAGTGAAGTCGCCTTGGTTCGAGGACGTCGTGAGCGAGCGGCAGGGCTTGCGCGACCAGAAGGACGGCTGTCGCGACCCTTGGCCATTGGTTCAACCGCGCGTTACTTCCGAGCAGCACGAAGAAGAATCCTGCCCCGAATATCATTAACAACGGCGCCGTCCAGACCGCCACCAAGCGCTCACTCTCCCCGGAATTCAGTGCCGACTGCGCCACCAGTAGCACCGCGAAACTGGCGGTGAAAATCCACCGCAGGCGATCCGCACCTTCGGACCGAAAGGGGTACAGCCAACCGGCGACAAAGAACGCGGCGAGCCACATCGCCCCACCCGACCAAAGCCGCGCCTTCACGTTTTCCCGCAGCGCGGTTAGCGTCTTGTTGCCCAATTTGTTCAGGTTGAGCACTGGTTTTTCGACCGCCAGTGTCGCGCGAAAGATCGCCGGCTCCGCCGTCGGATCGCCTGCTTTCAAGGCCACATTCTGCGCCGCCAGTCCGACGGGATGGCCCGTCACGATGACGTTGCGCCCGATCCACGGCAGCGTGATCAAACCAAATCCAACCACGACGGCTGCAATGGCTGCCATCCGACGGGTACCTTCGAGGCGAAACCCAACATAGCCCAGCGCCACAATCGCCAGTGCCCCCGCGGAATACTCGGTGAGAAACATCAACCCACAAAGCGAGCCGAGCGCGCCGAGCCAGATGCTCACACGGCGAGTCCGGGCGCCGTTCGTCACGGCGGCGTCTGCCCGGTGCCAGACGTGAAATGCCAGTAGCGCCAACACCATCAGCAGCGGGGTGCCGTTGACGGCGACCGTTTGTTCCCAAATCGAAGCGGACACCAGCAGGGCCAGTGCCGCGGTCGCGCCGACTCGCGGCTCAAACAAGCGGCGCCCGAGTGTAAACGTGAGCCAGGCAGCGGCCCACAACAGCGCGAGATTTAGTCCGAGAAGAAAGTAATCGGCGCCAAAGCCATCCGGCGGCACCGGCGCCGAGGCAAAGAGCGACGCGCGCGCGCTCTCCGGCAACAGCCGCAGCGCGCCGCCGATCACCAACGGATACAGCGGAGCGTGGTGAAGTTCCGGATACGGCTTCGCCGCGTCGAATCGCACGCCCCGCTCCCGGAGAATGGCCGCCGTTTGCGGGAAGTTGACCCGAGTCGTGAATCCGGCGCCGGCGGCGAGCTGCCGCCCCGTGTCGGCCTGCACGAGCGTCGTCTCGGAGGTGGGCCCGTGAAACTGTTTCCAAGCGACGAGCAAAGAAAGCGCGAAGGTGCCGGCAATGATCGCGGCCCACCGGATGACGCGGGCGCCCGCGCCGATTTCGAGCCAGTGAAGAAACTCCTGCGCCGTTCGTGGACGCGTCATCGAACGGTGGAAGGAAGGGAGCAAGCGCGAGACACGTCGAGGGCAAAGGGTACCGTTCCTTTTTCAGAGCACGCGCGGATCACGGTCCAGCAGTTACACGCCTCCCGGAGGGTCGATTCCACCGGTGCCAAGACGATCCGCTCACGTCCTTCGGGGTTCATTTGTCGGTCACGTCGAGCTCGGGCCATTGTGCGATTTTCCGGTGCAAGGTGCGGCGACTCACGCCCATCATTTCCGCGGCCCGGGTCCGATTTCCGCGGGCTTTTAGCAGCGCTTCCCGCAACAGGTGTTTCTCGTTTTCCTCCACCGAAAGCGAATGCGACGGTGCCGGCCGGGACATTCCCGCGTTTGCCAACGGAGTATTAACGTCTGACGAGGTGGCGACCGGGCCGGGCAGCGTCGTTGTCCGAAACTTGGGCTCGAGATCGTACTCCGTCAGCGTACCTCCCCGCCGTAACACGACGGCATTTTCGCAAAAATTACGCAGCTCACGGATGTTTCCCGGCCAGGGATAACGTTGCAAAGTGCGCAGCGCGCCGGGCTCGACCGTGAGCGGCGGAACACCGTTCTCGTCGGAAAAAATCTTGATGAAATGAGCGAGCAGCAGGGGAACGTCTTCGGGCCGGTCGCGCAGGGGCGGCATGGTCAGCCGGACGACATTGAGGCGGAAAAAAAGGTCGTCGCGAAACTTCCCCTCGCGCACGAGTTGTTCGAGATTGCGATTAGTGGCGGCGACCAGCCGGACATCGAGTTCGAGTGGTTTGGAGCCCCCGACCCGTTCAATCGATTTGGTTTCGAGGAAGCGCAGCAACTTCACTTGGGTCGACTGGGAGATCTCGCCGATTTCGTCCAGGAACAAGGTACCGCCGGTGGCCGATTCGAAGCGCCCGATCCGCCGCTCGGTCGCACCGGTAAACGAGCCGCGCTCATGGCCGAACAACTCACTCTCGAGCAAATTCTCGGAAAGCGCGGCGCAATGCACCGCGACGACCGGAGCCCGGGCTCGCGGGCTCGCTTGATGAATCGCTTGGGCGATCAACTCCTTGCCGGTGCCGGATTCGCCTTCGATGAGGATCGTCGCGCGCGAAGGCGCGACGAGTTTCATCTTATCGATCACCGCCTTGAGTTTGCCCGAGGCTCCGACGATCCCCTCGACTTTGAACTTCTCATCGAGGCGCTCGTGAAGTTGTTGGACCTCGACTTCGAGGGTCTTGGTTTTGAGCGCGCGTTGAATGAGGACCTCGAGCCGCTCAATGTTAACCGGTTTCGTCAGAAAATCGACCGCGCCCCGCTTCATGGCCTCGACCGCGCTTTCGACGCTTCCGTAGGCGGTCATCATGAGAACCGCGGGGCGATGCGGGAGCGCGAGCGCCTTGTCGATGACCTTGAGACCGGAACGCCCGGGCATCCGCAAATCGGTCAGAACCACATCGAAGGGCTGGGCATCGAGGAGATTGAACGCTTCGTCCGCATTCGCGGCGACGGTCACATCGTAGCTGTCCGCGAGGGCTTGTTGTAAACCCTCACGCGTGTGTTTCTCGTCATCCACAATCAGCACGCTTGGCACCATGCGTCATAGTGACACGGTGACGGCAATCCCGGTCAAGCCCGCTGCGTTATTTCGCTGCCGACACGTCGGTTTCGGACAAACGTTCCAGAATCGGCGCCAGCCGGCTGAGTCGGATACTGGGATGAGGCGTGGAGTCGAGCAGGGCGATAAACTTGGTTCGGCGGAGCGTGAGCAACGCCCGGGCCTCGCCCTGTTGGCCGGCGTCGAGGCTATACTCCTTGGTCACGCGTTCAAGCCGGGGCGTGACGGTGACCATCCAGTAAACCTCGGTAAGCGGCCGTTCGCGGGCGCGCATGATGTCCTCATCGCTCAAGGGCGTCCGTTCCGCCTGCCGCCGGGCGGAGTGGTCTGCCCAGCGTTTTTGGTACGCGACAAACTTCTCGCGCTGCGTCAGGTTGAGAATTTTTGCGAATTCACGATCAAACTCAGCGTAGATTTCGTCGACCTCCGCGCGGTAGGCGTCGATTTGCGGGCGGATTTTCTGGATCTCGGCGACGAGTTTGGCGCGGTCGAGTTCCTGCGACTTGGATTTAGCATCCGGGAGGGCAGTGCCCAATTCGGTGGCAAAGCCCGGAGGCGGCGGCGGCACGACGTGAGTACGTTGCGTCGCGATCCGAACCCAGTAGCCCGCCAGAAAAACTCCAACGGTGAGGAGGGCGATGAAGACCCGCTGCATCATAGTCCAGTATCGGCGTCCTGCACGAACATCGCTATCTGATGCCAGCTGGCGAGATTCCGCTCGTTCTCAATCGCGAGACTGCGGGAGTGAAAATAAAGGGTACCGACGATGCAGACGATGGCCGTTCCGGCGCTGAAGACGAACTGATCGAGGAGCGATGGTACTCCGGGAAGCTTGCGCGCGGCACGGAGGACGCGAGCGGCAAATCCGGGCCGCAACTGGGCGGCACCGTGGCTACGCAGAGATTGCCACGTCTTGTCGCACGGTCCGTTCGCCGCCCGGAGCACACGATCGGCAAACCGGGAATTTAACTGCGCGGAAGCGTGTTGCTGCAACGAACGCCAGGCGTGGTCTTCAGGTTTCATGATTGAGGCGTATAATGCTCGCGAAGATGTTCCCGCGCACGGTGGAGGCGAGCTTTCACCGCGGCTACACTGGTTTCGAGCGTCTCAGCAATCTCGGCATGACTGCGTCCTTCCTGGACCAACGCCAAGAGGGCGCGATCCTGGGGTCTTAACTGAGCCAGAGCATGGCGAAGCGCGTCGAGTTCCTCCGAATCCACCGCGCCGGCCGGCTCAGGAATATTCTCATGCTCTTCCCCAAAGGGTAAAAAAATCCGCCGCAGCTTCTGCCGCCGCAGTTGGTCAATGCACGTATTCCGGGCCAGCCGAAACAACCAGGACTCAAACTGCGCAGGCGCCTGCAGACGATCCAAAGCCCGGATCATCTTGATAAAAACCTGTTGGGACAGGTCCTCCACGTAATCGCTTCGTCCAGTCATGGCATAAACGAAGCCTGCCACCCGGTGCTGGTAGCTGACGATGAGTTCATGTTGGGCGGATTCCTCCCCCTGCTGAGCCCGGCGGACCAGATCAGCCAGCGCACTCGATGAAGTTGATTCCATGCAGACGGCATACGTGTGAGCAGTAAGACGGGCAGAAGGCCAGAAAGATTCGAATGTGCCGCGCGGGATCCTTGCCTTCGTTGAAACCTTCGCGTCCGCTTGGCGTCGAACGATTCTCCATGACGAAACCGGCCGATTTCCCGAGGGTAACACTTTTAGCAGCACTCTTGGCTGGCGCTTTGGCGACCACCGGTTGCCGAACCGGCAACGGCCCGCGCGACTTAATGATGGAGGAAGCGATTTCCAGCGGCTCGATCGAGCGCCCGGTGGCGATGAAGGGTGAAGCCACCTTCCATGATGGCAAAGTCGCCGCCCTGGCCACCATTACCCGGGGCTTTGACCGCGGGGCCAGCGGTCCATTGCGGCGCCGCGGCGAAGGCGATGACCTGAGCGGGCGCAAGAAACGCGATGACGAAGGCGCGTTTACCGAAGTCTACAACATCGGCGGCTACGGCGACTCCGAGGAAGACCAGAAGGAAGCGATCGCCGACTACG
>CAYVDZ010000159.1:6509-9276 GCA_964450575.1 uncultured Opitutus sp. | reverse complement strand
TCAACAAACTCGATCTGAGCCAGCTGCAGGGCTTCAGTTTCGGCACTCAATGGACTCAGGAAAAGCCTGCCACGGGCGACCGTCGGGACTACGAAGGAGGCGAACGGCCCCGGCGTGAAGGCGGAGGTGGTGCGCCGGACCGGCGTGACCGACGTCCGTTACGGCGGCCTGCCGGTCCCGGTGAGGGCGGACCTGCCGCTCCCGCAGGTGGTGCTGCTCCCGCCAGTGGAGCCGGTCCCGGCGGAGAGCGCCGCGACTTTCAAGGTCGGCCTCGCCCGGGTGGCCCAGGCGGTGGCGGTGATTTTCGTGGCGGACCGCGCCGCGAAGGCGGTTACGCGGGTGGTGGCGGTCCAGGAGCAGGAGGCCAACGATATGGGCAGCCTCAAGGCGGTTATGCCGGCCGCGGTGCACCGCAGGAACGCGGACCGTACGATAGTCCTTATTACAGCGTCACCTTTTATCCCGAGGACACGAGCTTCAACACCCTGGTGCAGACCATCCGCAAGTCGTGCCGGACAGTTGAACTCTTTGAAATCGCGCGCACCGTCGTGGCCAAGAACGATCGCTTTGTTGTCGTCCTGACCCACAAGCCAGCCAGCGGATTCGACGCCCGGAGTGGTCACGGTTCAAACCAGACCGCGGCAGAAGCGGGCGCGCCAGCAGCGAAGCCGGTCCGTCCCGTGTTTTACGTCTCGGCGCCGGATGGGGTTCCATTCGAGTCCGACGAAACGGCGGTTTCTCATGTGCTGAGCCGCCACTTGGATAAGTTCTTCGAAACGGCCGAAGTCGAAGTCGATCCACCGAAGGGGAATTTCCAGGTCATCAATCGCTGCAGCCTCACCGGTGAATTACTCGGCCCGCCAAATTATCACCGCTATAATCAGATTCTGCAGCAGCATTACGCGGCTGTGATCGCCTCCCGGATGTCGCTCGAGGCATTTCGCAGTCGCATCGAAACCGTACGTGATCCGGAAGTCATCAACCAGTGGTTGGCGAAGATGAAGAAGATCACTCGCTACACGTGGAAGCTGAACGGACCAAAGCCCGCCATTTCCGCAGCTCCCGAGGCTCCCGCGGCAGACGAGGCCGTCGTGTCCGACTCGGCAACTCCAGAGGCTCCTTCCGCTACGTCTGTCGCGGAGAATGAAGCGACCCCGGCCGCCGAGTCCGCTCCCGTGGTTTCAACGACGCCGAACTTCGACTCCTTGGAGGATGCTCGGTTATACCTGCTGACTCATTCCCGTGACAAAGTCGTGCGGACGTTCGAGACGGCCCGGTTCCCCGGCAAGATTGTCGATTCTCTTCCTCCGGGCGAAATCCGGCGGGCGATTGAAGGCGCACTCGACCGTCAACGCCGATTCCCGCTCGATACCGCCAATGCCCTGCGCGGTCGTTTGCGCCGGGAGCACTTCACAATTTTCAAGAAGGGATCCAAGGGCGTGTCGTATGTCTGCGCCGTGAAGCGCAAGTTCAGAGTGGCCGGGCAGACTTTTGCCGATAGCATTGGCGCGCTGATCAGCTTCATTGAGAAGACCCCGATGGTGCGAGCCAGCGAGCTCTCCGCCAAATTTCTCGGCATTTCGCCCATCACGGCTCCGGTCGCGGCACCCGCTGCCAGTGCAGCCGCCACGGAAACTGCACCTGCGGCCGAGGCTGTGAAAACCGAGTCCGGCCTCAGCCTGGAAGAACGGGCGAAGATTTCGCGCATCCAAGGCGACTTGTTGTGGCTGGTGCGTGAAGGTTACGTCACCGAGTTTATCGACGGGCGACTGTTTGCACCGCCGCCGGTGGTGGAAGCTCGCAAGAAAGAAATTGAAAATGAGGAACACGACCCGGAGAACTTCCCGGAAGTGCCCCCGTCCGCGGATGGTCCGGTGGCTCGCGACCCAGAGTCATCATCCGCCCCCGCTGAAATGGTCTCAAAGCCCGCAACCGAGACCCCGTCCTCAGTTGATGCTCCCGTTGACACTCCGAGTGAAACAAGCGCCGAAGCCGCCAATGCGTCGCCAGACGTAACCGAGGCCGCGGCGCCAGTGCCACACGAAATCGCTCCGGTCGCCGAAACCGCTCCCGCATCCGAAGCAGCTACCAATGCTCCGGACACAACGGAAGCCGTGGAAGAGAAGAAGCCCGACGCGACCGCTCCTTGAGCAAAGCTTACGAGCGCGCAGGATCACCGATGGCGGTGGCCTGCGCGTTTTGCTGTCCGCCGTCGGCTCTCACGTGAGCCGCAAGGTGTGCCTTTCGCTCGAATCAATTCCGAGTGTAAGGTGAAGGGTGTTGGTTGGGAGCCAGTCCGGGATTTTGTCCGGCCATTCCACCGCAAGACACCACGGCGTCATTAGAAAATCGCTGAGGAGCAGATCATCCACCTGCTGGCTGTTTTCCAATCGGTAGGCATCGAGATGGAGCAAGTTGGTCGGCCCCCGGTGCAAGGTGAAGATGTTGAACGTCGGGCTTGTCACCGGTTCCTGAATACCAAGTCCATGCGCCAGGCCCTGGACGAAGGTCGTCTTCCCAACTCCCAGATCACCGTGGAGCGCGATCGTTGAATCCGGTGGAAGCACCCGAGCCAAGTCCGCGGCGACCGCACGCGTCGCCTCCGCCGAGGAGGTTGCCATTCCCGCTCTCAGGCGTTCGATTACACTCATGCGGCGGAAGGTGGCGCGACCGAGCCGGCGCGACCGATTGCACGGCGGTCAGGTTCAACGCAAGTGTTCGTATCCATGATAATGTGACAAATCGATCGTCCCGCCGCCGGATTGGC
>CAYVDZ010000159.1:0-6499 GCA_964450575.1 uncultured Opitutus sp. | reverse complement strand
TGGCCAGTGCGGAGAAAGGAGCCAATGAGAGACAGTCGGGTCCGTGGAAAAGTCCGCCGCCACTTACGCAGAAACAGCTCCGACCGGACGTGGGCAGCCACGGCAAAGACCAGTTCATAATCCTCACCGTCCGTCAGGGCCCCCCGAAGACCGACGCGGGCCCGCCTCGGAATCGCGTCTGGCAGCAACGCGGGCCACGCTTGTTTGGGCGTCAACGCATGGACGTCCTTCGCCAGGCCATCGCTGACATCCATCATCGCGCGCACGTCGGCTTGTCGGGTGAGCCACGCTCCTTCAACCAGCCGGGGAACGAAACGATGATGGTGACCGGAACCGAGGCTGCCGCCCAACTCGCCGGTGACAAAAATGTGATCGCCGATGCGGGCACCGATGCGGGTAAGGAAACGTTTCGCGGTCGCGCGGCCCAGTAAAGTGAGGCTCGCGGCGAGAACGCCGGGCGCCTGAGCGATGTCCCCTCCGACGATGGGCACATGGTACTGCCGCGCGCAGGCGGCGAGTCCTCGATAAAAGCCTTCCAGCCACCGCGTGCACACCGTCTGGTCGAGCGTCAGCGCGAGTACCCCCGCCGTGGGTTGACCACCCATGGCCGCGAGGTCGCTCAAGTTCCGCTTCAAAAGCTTCGCCCCGACCGCACGAGCGGGAACGGTGGCATCAAAGTGCCGCCCATATATCACCGGGTCGACCGTGATCAACTGCGGCCCCCGCGAGCCCGGCAGGACGGCGCAGTCGTCACCGATGCCAAAGGGGGCCCGGGGAGAGGCGGATCCAAGCCAGCGCCGGATTTCGCGGATCAACTGTTCTTCACCCAGGGCGCCCACCGATTCGGATGTGATCTGGGTGAACGGTTGCATTACGTCGTCGGAGGCAAGCGCTCAAACCGTCACGCCGCTCAGAATCAAAGCGACCGTGTTCAGATTGAAGAGGGCATGCGCAACCATGGCGGTGCCGATCTTTCCGGTTCGTTCGTAGGCGAGGGAAAAAAGCACCGCCAACATCACCAACGGAGCCAGGCTCGAGAGGCCGCGCAGGGTGTCCCAATTGACGTGCAATGCGGCAAAGAAAAGAGCCGGCGCCAACAGCGCGATCACGCGCGGAATACGGGTACGCAGATAGCGAAAAAGTCCGGCTCGAAACACCAACTCTTCCGTGACAGGCGCGACGACCACAGCCAGCGTTACCATGGCAATAAGCATCCAAGGCGAGTCGGCATCCGCAAAGATGCCAATGAGGTCCTGCCGCTCAACCGGCAGGCCCGAGAGGTTCAGTACAATCTCCCACGCTTTCGCGGTGGCGATCAACACCGGGAGTGACATGAGAAAGACCACCAGGCCGGAGACAAAGATGTTGGTGTTTCCGGAGCCGGGCTGGTCCAGGAGCGATTGCCGTGTTCGCAGCGAGTAGAACGCCATTCCCCCAAGCATCCCAAGTTGGGCGGCGGCCCCGACCAGGATCGTGACGCCGTCGCCTCTGATGTTGAGGCGGCGGGCGAGCGCATCTCCGCCGATCGCCGCCGTCATGCTGCCCAAAATGACGAGCGAGAGAAACAGGAGGAATTGCGCCATTGGGATGTCCCACGCTTGAAGCGGGGAGGGTCGCCGTTCCGCTCGCGCGCCCGGACTCATGACGAAGCGCCACAGGAGCATCGCCCCCGTGATCACGAGGATGAGTTCGATGCCACCAGCAATGTAGGCTCCGGGAACGGGCATCCGATCAGTCGATGCAAAGTTACGCACGGTGCAACGCTGGGAATCGGTTCACTCCAGCCGATTCTTCCGCGAACACCGATCGTTGTAGCAGATCGGCGAATCGAATCGACCCGGCCAGGCACGCTTACCGCGCTTGCGGGAGCCTTCCGTTGGAGAACACCACCCGACCACCGACAATGGTGGTTTTGACGCGCCCGGTCAGCGTCTGCCCGGACCAGGGCGAATTGCTCGATTTGCTGAACCCCATCTTCGCATCGTAAACCCATTTCTCGTCGGGCGCGAACAAGCAGATGTCGGCCGCCGCCCCGTTGGCCAACGTTCCAGCCGGGAGATTCATCAGCTTGGCCGGCCGTCGGGTCATGAGATCCACGACGAAGGGTAGTTTGAATTTGTTCTGCCGAACGAGCACCTCGAGCGTGACCGGCAGGGCTGTCTCCAAACCGAGGATACCGTTGGGCGCAAAATCAAACTCCTTGTCTTTCTCGTAATCGGTATGCGGAGCGTGATCGGTGGCGATGATATCGAGCGTGCCGTCGCGCAATCCCTCGATCAAAGCCTGCCGGTCTTCTTCCGTACGCAACGGAGGGTTCATTTTGAAATGAGTGTCGTACGTCGCGAGCGACTCGTCCGTCAGCGCGATATGATGAGGCGTTGCTTCCGCGGAGATGCGGGCGCCGCGGGTTTTGGCCCGGCGGATGATATCGACTGAAAACCGGGAGGAAATATGCTGCAGATGGATGTGCGCACCGGTGTATTCAGATAAAATTACATTGCGGGCGACGATCAAGTCCTCGGCGGCATTGGGCCAGCCGCGGAGGCCGAGGCGGGTCGACATCACGCCTTCGTTCATGACGGCTCCTTGGGTCATCGAGTGATCCTGGCAGTGATCCATGACCGGCAGATCAAACATCCTGGCGTATTCCACCGCACGCCGCATCAAATCGTTCGACTGCACGCAATCGCCGTCATCGGTGATCGCAACAACGCCCGCCCGCTTGAGCGAACCGATGGGAGCGAGCGTTTGCCCTTTCATTCCGACGGTGATGCACCCGGTGGGATAGATGCGGATAACCGAGTCACGGGCGATGACATCCTTCATCAGCTGGATCGTCCCGGTATTATCCGCGACCGGCGACGTATTGGGCATGCACACGACGGTGGTGAATCCGCCCGCGGCGGCGGCCTGCGAGCCGGTGGCCATCGTCTCCTTGTGCGTTTGACCGGGCTCCCGGAAATGGACGTGGATATCCACCAAGCCGGGACAGGCGACCTGGCCGGTCGCGTCGATCTTCCTGGCCCGCTTGCGAGCGGCGAGGGGAAGGGAGTCGACGATGAGCCCGTCAACCACGAAGAGATCGCTCACCGCGTCGCGTTTGGCGGCGGGATCGATCACACGGGCGTTGCGTATCCAGAGAGTGGGCATGGGCGCGGATTAGTCGGCGGGCGTCACGAGTTCGGGCTGACCCCCGGCACAAAGATAGAGGACGGCCATGCGGACGGCGATGCCATTGGTCACCTGCTGCAGAATCACGCTGCGCGGTCCATCGGCGAGCTCACTGTCGATTTCCACGCCGCGGTTGATGGGACCCGGGTGCATGATGATCGCCTTGGGATTCAGCCAGGAGGCGCGCGTCTTGTTCAGACCAAACATGCTCGTGTACTCACCGAGCGAGGGGAACAGCCCGGCGGCCTGACGTTCATGCTGGATCCGCAATAACATCACGACCTCGGCATCCGCCAGCGCGGACTTGAGGTCATGGGAGACGCTTACGCCCATTTCGGTGAACGACTGCGGCACCAACGTGGAGGGCCCGACCAGCGTGACGTCCGCACCCATTTTGGTAAGCGCATGGATGTTCGAGCGGGCCACGCGACTGAAGAGAATGTCGCCTAGAATCACCACCTTGCGGCCTCGGAGCGAACCGAGGTGCTCCTTCATGGTGAAGGTATCGAGCAGTCCCTGCGTCGGGTGTTCGTGCGCGCCGTCACCGGCGTTGATCACGGGGATGTCGAGGATGCGTGAGAGATACAAGGGCGAGCCAGCGGCCGCGTGCCGGATCACAATCATATCGGCCTGCAGCGCCTGGATGTTCTCCGCGGTGTCACGCAGCGTTTCTCCCTTGGTCGTGCTTGAGCTGGCGGCGTCAACGGAGATGACATCCGCGCTTAGGCGTTTGGCCGCCATGTCGAATGCCATCCGGGTGCGCGTGCTCGGCTCAAGGAAGAGGTTGACGATCGTCTTGCCTCGGAGCGCCGGCACTTTCTTCACGCTGCGTTGGAGCGTGCGTTTGAACGCTGCGGCGGTCGTATGAATTTGCTCGATCTCGGCGAGCGAGAGCTCCTCGAGGGTGAGCAGATGGCGGCGATTCCAGGACATGAAAAGAGGTCAGAGTGCCGGGGGTTGCGAGGTGGTGCCGGCCGGCTGAACGCGGATCGAGTCTCGCTTGGGGTTGGCCGGATCGAGCGTCACGACGACTTTCTCATCGGGCCTCGTATCGAGGGCGAGTCCGATGAAATCGGCCGCGAACGGCAGGCGGCGTCCCTTCCGGTCAACCAGGACCGCAAGTTCGACTTTACTTGGGCGACCATGATCGAACAACTCGTCGAGTGCAGCCTTGAGGGTGCGGCCGGAAAAAAGCACATCATCAATGAGGATCACATACGCTCCGTCCACATCCACGGGGATGTGGGTGGCGACGTATTCTTTCGGAATCGGATGAAGTCCGATGTCATCGCGATGAAAGGAAATATCCAGGGTGCCAAGCTGGATCGCGCTCGCGGCGGCACGCCCGGCAAGCGCTCGCGAGATACGGCCCGCGAGTTCAATGCCACCGTTGGCGATCCCCAGCAGAATGACAGGTTGGTCGGGGCGCAGTCGGCCGGCAATGCCGTCGACGAGCCGCGAAATCGCAACCTGTATGTCCCCGGATCCGATGGTCTGTGACGTCGGCATCGCGCAGGGTTGTGACGGTTGGCAGGAGAGGATGGAAGATTTTTCTGGCCCAAAGGCGAAGACCGGGGCCGGGCGCAAATTGCCTTTGGCGAACGCGTCGCGACCCTTCTTCCGGCCCGGAGAATCGTTCCGGCGCGGAAGACCGACGGCACGGTAAACCCGGTTTACTTCAGGGCGGCCCAGACCCGCTGCACGTCATCGTTCTCTTCGAGCGCCTGCAGGAACTCACCCACTTCAGCCCGATGCGTGTCATCCAGTTCCGGATACGTTTTCGCAACGTGGCCAAGTTCGGCCGTGGTGACGCTCCAGCCGTTTTGCTTCAGCCAGGTGGCCACGGCGTGAACGGCGGTACGTTCCGTGAGAAAGCGCGCGCCCGCATGCGCCTCGGGGATGTCGTCATTCTCCGCATGAGTTACCGGCTCGAATTCGTTCGCGCCCGCTTCGATCGCGGCGGCTTCGAGGTCCGAATTCGGATCGGGGTGGTGGGCTTCGACGATTCCGACGTGCTCGAATAAGAACTTGTTGCTGCCCGCGCCGCCGAGATGCCCCTTCTTGAAGAGGACGCGAATATCGCTCGAGCTTCGGTTGTGATTGTCGGTCATGACCTCGACGATGACCGCGACTTTGTGGGGCGCGTAGCCTTCGTACACGACGGACTCGAGCGCGGAACTGTCGCCACCGGAGCCCGAACCCTTGGAAATGGCACGTAGGATCACGTCGCGCGTGACACTCGCCTTCTTCGCCTTTTCCACCGCGGCAAAGAGCCGGGCGTTCGCCTCGAGATCCCCGCCGCCCAGTTTGGCGGCGACGGTTATTTCCTTCACGAGCTTTTGGACAACCTGACCTTTTCTCAGGTTGACGATTGCGCGTTTCGCGTGGAGCCATTGACGTCCCATGCCCGTGAGATAGGGAACCCGTTCTCCGGCCGCAAGCGCCGAGTGAGCGCCTTAGTTATTGCAGTCGCCGCTGTAACAGAGCCAGCAAAGGACGAGGATAATTACGGAAAAAATCGCGACCAGAATCATGAAAACAAAGTGTCGATACGTAGGGCGGGGGAAACGCCTCCCTCACCCAATGCGCGGATCGAGCGGTGGCCAGCTAAAACTTCCCGTTTTTCTTCTCTAAGGGCATCTTTAGTTTTGAACGTTTTGAAGAAGGGATTGTTGCCGGGGCGAAGCGGACGAATCGAGAAGAGCAGATTATGAAACGTCAAAGTGGATTCGGAGAAAATTTCCCGGTGCACGCACGTTGACCCGCTGATCGGAATCACCTCGATTGAACTGAACTGTGATCCGCTCGCTTCCCAGCATCGTCCATCTCGACGCCGACGCGTTTTTCGTGTCGTGCGAGCTGGCGTTGCGGCCGGATCTCCGGGGGACGAAATGCGCCGTGGGCGGGCGTGAGCGCGGGATCATTTCTTCAGCCAGCTATGAAGCCCGGGCCTGCGGCGTGTATACGCCGATGCCGACCCAGCGGGCTCTGAAGGTCTGTCCGGACCTCATCCTGCTGCCGCACACCTCGGGCCTCTACGGGAAGGTTTCGCACCAGATGTTCGATCTTTGCGAAGCGCTGACTCCGTTGGTGCAACGCAACTCGATCGACGAAGGCTATCTCGATCTCGAGCCTTGTGGTTGGCGCACAACGGCGGAGATCGAGGCGCACGTGCGCGGCTTGCAGTCGCGAATCTGGGATGAGTTGCGGATCCCCGTTTCTTTCGGCCTGGCGGCGAACAAGCTCGTGGCGCAAATCGCTTCGAAGCTGCGCAAGCCGCGCGGATTCGTCACGGTCCCGGCCGGAACGGAAGCCGCATTCCTCGCAC
>CAYVDZ010000158.1:7578-9318 GCA_964450575.1 uncultured Opitutus sp. | reverse complement strand
CGCGAGTAGTAGCCCAGCGGATCCGATGGAGAAACTGAGAAACTGAAGCTCTACTTTTCTTATGCCTTTAAGTGTCGGTAATTTTTTATATGTTTTATAAAAATAAATGCTAAAAGAGGTTATGGCTACAATCATATATAACATATAAGCAGGGCCGCGCGTCAGGCGACTATCTCCGCCTTCGAGAAACGATTTCTGAAATGTTAGAAAGCATAGAAAAGTCGTCAATGTTAGCCAAGGTATAGCCTTGAAGAACATTTGCTTTCTTTTAGAGTCTCGGTCGATTGTTACAGTCATTTGCAGCCAAATGCTTGCAGGCAGAAAAGCTGCCACAAAACCAGTGTTCCGAAGCCAATATTCAAGTTCCGCGCTTCCGCCATGCGTAATGATGGCGCCTGCTTCCATTGCCTGGTAGACGCATCCCAGCCATGCGGCCAGGATTATCGATACCAGCGAGAAAGCCTGGTTGGAAAAACGACGTGGGTTCAGCCAAATTACACCGGCGGCGGTGAACAGCAGGAAGAAGGCAGCCGCCAGCGTGAAGGTGCTCATAGGTTTCCGGTTGCCCGTTTTCGACCGTGGCTGATGACGAGGGTGGAATTCATTTTAAAATATTCCGTGAGGGTGGGGCGATCAACTCCGCTTCGTGATAACCCGCGGCGTGGTGTCGACCGGCTCAGGACCGTTGAGGTCTTTTGCTCCGCGCGCGCCAAGCTCTGCCAGTCTTCGGGCGCCGGGAAGGAGCATGCCTTCGAAGGATCCCACGGCGGTGTTGTAGCCTTTGACCGCCGTATCGAGCCCGCGACCGATCTTCTCCAGGTTATCCGCAAACAGCGCGATCCGATCGTAAAGCGCACGGCCCAACGTGCTGATTTCTTCCGCGTTCTTCGAAATGGACTCCTGTCGCCATCCATATGCCGCTGCTTTGAGCAGGGCGATGAGGGTGGTCGGCGTCGCCAATAAAACACGGCGACTAAGGGCCCGATCCAGGAGCAGATTGTCCGTTTGGAGCGCAGCTGAGAGAAGATGGTCGCCGGGTAAAAACATAACCACGAACTCCGGTGCCGGCTGAAATTGCTCCCAGTAGTTTTTGGCGCCAAGGGTGTCGATATGGCTCCGCACGCGTTGGGCGTGATCGACCATCCGCGCCATTCGGATGTTTTCGTCGGTGGTCTCTCCGGCGGCGCGGAAGGATTCAAGCGGCGCTTTGGCGTCGACCACGATTCGCTGTCCTCCGGGCAGCCTCACGACGAGGTCGGCGCGAAGGTTGCCGGACGACTCTTGTTCACTGAAATCACAATAGGGCAGCATTTCGGCCATCTCCACGACCCGCCGTAGTTGCAGCTCTCCCCAGCTTCCCGCGTAGGTTGTGGAACGAAGGGCGGTTGAGAGACGCGCCGCTTCGGTTTGCAGCTGGAGCTGGGCAAAGCTGAGGGCCTTCAATTGTTCTCCCAGAGCGCCATAGGCGCCTGCTCGCGCCTTTTCGATCTCATTTATTTTGGAGTCTACTTTTTCGAGTGAATCTCGGATGGGTTTTACCAGGGCTTCCACCGCCTGTTTACGCTGTTCCAGTTCTCCCGCCGATTGTTGATGGAGCTGCGCGAACGCTTGCTTCGCCTGATCCAGGAAATCGCTTCGATTAGAGCGTAATGCATCGGCCGAAAGCGCTTTGAACTCATGGGTGAGTCGGTCGTGTGCGGCTTGTTCGGCGCCAAGCTGGGTCGATAATTGAGATGTTTC
>CAYVDZ010000158.1:0-7568 GCA_964450575.1 uncultured Opitutus sp. | reverse complement strand
GAGTCGGGCGTTAACCGCCCGCAATTCCTCGATGGCCACGGCGGCCTTCTCCGCTTCCGTATCTCGGGCGCTAATCCGCTCGGCCAGGGTCGCCTCGCGCGAGCGGAAAAGGAGCCAGACCAACGTTCCGGAAAGCAGCGACGCCAAGAGAGCGACGGAGGTTAAATTCACGTAAACAAACTAAGGGGCACCAGGAGCCAGAGCAATCCTCGATGCGCGCCTTGACACCTCAAATTTAGGTATGTAATGACCGTGGCGCTGTCCGGTTTCCGCTACCGTTCTGGCCTGCCCTCAAAAAGACCCATGCTCGCATGTTGACCGAGAATCCTCCGGCTCTTTCGTCTCCCGCCCCAGCGGTCAAGCCCGCCGTTCTCGTGGTTGATGATGAATACGGCCCCCGCGAGTCCATAGCGTTCAGTCTCTCCGCCGAGTTTTCCGTGGACACAGCTGAGCGGGCCAAGGAGGCGCTCTCGAAGCTGCAGTCCCGTTCTTACGTAGCTGTAGTCATGGATATACGCATGCCGGAGATGGATGGAATTCGCGCCCTGGAAGAGCTTCGGAAAATCGATGCGCATATCTCGGTTATCATGCTCACCGGGTATGGCACGCTGCTAACCGCGCAGCAGGCGATGGTGGCGGGCGCAAACCAGTATCTTCGGAAACCGCCTGACATCCCCGAATTGATCGAGGCAGTTCGAAAACAGGCTCAGGGTACCCGCGAGCGACGTGCGCAGGCACAGGCGGCGGCCGACGTGCACAATTTAAATACTGCGCTCAAGCGGGAGATTGAGCAGAGCGAACCCCAAGTTTGGCAGGCGCGGGCCTCCGTGGAATTGGTCCACGATTTGAACAATCCTCTGACGGTTGTGATTGGATATGCAGCCTTGGTCGCTGAGGAAGCGCGGCTGTTGTCGCAGCGGGACCCCGAGACGGCGAAAAAGTTGACGGAGTATTCGTTAATGGTGGAAAAAGCGGCGGAGTACTGCCATCACCTCTCGGAAAACTGGCGGCTCGCGTCGAAGCAGGCGGCGGAGTTTGTACCGGTCGATCTCGTGCAGATCGGGCTGGAGGTGCGTCAGGTCATTTTCTTTGGCAATGGGGCGATCCAATGTTCTGGGCTGACGGAAGCGTGGGTTCGCGGTTCGAAATTCGAACTGATGCGGGTTTTCCAGAATCTGTTCAAGAACTCGCTCGAGGCGGGGGCGAGCCGGATAAATGTGTCTTTTGTCCGTCGGGGAGAGCATCTTGAGATGGCGATCGCCGACAACGGAGCGGGTATGGATGCGGACCGGGTGAAGCGGGCATTGCACGGCGGGTTTAGCAGTAAGGCGAGCGGCACGGGCCTGGGGTTGAGTATTTGCCGTCATCTTGCGGGGACGCATGGGGCCACGTTCACATTGGAGTCGACCCTTGGTAAAGGGACGACCATTAAACTCGTGTTCCCCGCGGCCCCGCAGGGATGAAGCGCCGGAGAGTAAAGATCACCGGGATAGGGCCCGTCACTCCGGCCGGAATCGGTCGGGAGGAGTTTTGGAAGGGTATCCTTGAGCCCGTCAGCAGGATCCGACCTTTTCGTAAACTCGCCCCAGAGCTCGGTCATTTCGTCGCTGCGTATATAGACGATTTTAAAATAGGAAACTTTATTCCAAAAGACGATGTTCCAAAAGCCGCGGCACGACATACATTATTTGCAATTGCAGCCACAGTTCTCGCTATTAGAGACGCTGGAATCTCGATAGCTGAGTTCAGACAGAAGAATACAGTCGTTATTGCTGGCGCTTGCGTAATGGATTTCGATGGAATTATCCGGACCGTTGAAGGGGTTACTAATCGAGGTCTTCGGGGAGCTTTGAGCCGGGCTATATATACCACCAATGCGGCAACAATAGCTGCATCGATTTCAGATGCTTTGGGTCTTGAGGCCCGTAGTATGTCGGTTCAGAGTTCTTGTTGTACTGGAATGGATGCAGTTGGACATGCGGCACGTTTGGTCGCAAGTGGAGAGGCGGATATAGCGATATGTGGAGGAACAGATTCGCCATTATACAGGTGTCCCCTTGTGGAGCTGAGAGCCGTTGGGATGACACCCGATACTGTTGAGAATGCAGAAAAATTAAACCGGCCTTTCGATCTATGGCGAACAACAGGCGTTGTAAGTGAAGGGGCTAGTATGTTCGTCATTGAGCCTGAATCGAGTGAACGACAAGGTTATTCGTTTGTCGATGGTTACGCATATGCCAACGATCCAATAGACCGTTTGTGTGGCGGGATGGCGCAAGCTATGATAATGGCGATTGCTGATGCTGGAATAAGACCGATCGCGGTTGATGCCATAAGCGCATGGGGCCCGGGTCATCGCTTAATCGACGCCGCAGAAGCACGTGAGCTTCAGGCAGTATTCGGACGCGATCTCGGGCTCATCCCTGCGGTTTCGATCAAGGGCGCCGTTGGTAATCCACTTGGTGCGGCTCCAGCGATTCAGATGGCTGCGGCCGCGTTATCTCAGCGCTATTCACTTATTCCGCCGACTGTAAATTGGCAATATTCGGATCCAGCGTGTCCGTTGAGGCTTTCCAATAGGCAGGTCTCAGTCGATCATGAAAGGACATTAGTCAATGCGCATGGTATATCCGGAGTGAACGCTAGCATTCTCCTGAGTCGATGTTAATGTCGTCATCATTGTTCGCAGCAATAGCGGTAGTCGGTGTCGGATCCTTGATCGTTTGGTCTAACTCCCGCCATTTGGTTAATCGGATGGTGTTTACTTGCTCGATCCACATTGCGCTTTGGCTCGCCTGTATGCACTTAACTATTACAAGCCCGTCCGAAGGGCTTTTTTGGCTGCGGTGGACGACCGCAATTGCAGCGATAATACCACTCCATTTTTGGTTAGTTAAAGAAGCCATCGCGTCCGACTTCAAAGACCTCGTGTCGTGGCGATCAGCCCGAGTCTGGTGGTGGTTGATTGTTCCATTTGGCCTAGCAGGACTTTGTTTCACAACTTATTTTATTCCGGATGGTTCTACAGATAAACGAAGGCTTTTTGGTCCAGGATATTATATTTTTATTCTAGGAAGCCTCGGGCTTTACGTCGCTCTAGCATTCGATTCGTTTAGAAAAATTCGCGTGCTTACAGGAGGCCGCAGGTTGGCTCTGCAGGTATGGCTTTGGGGAGGATGCGCCGCTGCTACGACAATCCTTGTTTTGATGATGTTGAACGTGGTCATTCAAACTGGTGTTCGCTTACAGCCCTTTGTTGTTCTTTTATATTATGCGGGGACTGCCATTGCGATAACGACGCATCGAATATTTGACGCCCGCCAGTTAATGTTGATTGGGCTTGGGAAGTTTCTCCTTGTTGTAGTAGTTGGATCTGTTGCGTATGTCTTCAACGATCTAGCGCAACCGTTTCTTCCTCAAGGCATCGCCTTTTTTGCGACTGTTGCTCTTTCGATTTGGCTCGCCCGTATTGTACGGCGGCGTCTCGATTCATTTTTACAGTTCTTTCCGGAAGCGACCGCGGCTAGGCAAGCCGCTTTCGCGGCTGCTCAACGCGAGTCACGAATCGAGGCTCTCGAAGCTGCATTTCGCACAGTTTTAAAAGGATGGGGACAGAGTGAGCACTCGGTCATAATCTCCGGGACAAAAGATCTGCTCATCGGTAGTGGCATTGAGATAGCGGGGGATGGTACTGTGGCTAATGCAATGCGACAATTACGTTGGGTGACTCCAGAGAGACTTGCCCGAGAACGTTCGACTCCGGAAAGATTGGCACTTTCAAACTTTCTTTCCGAACACGACCTCGGCATACTTTTAGTTATAGAGGGGCCAGCACTAACACTTCTTGCGGGAGTTGGATATGGTGCTTCTCGTCGCCCATTCACGTATCCGCAGGCGACGCAGCTTATGGAGCTCGCGTCCATCATGGAAAATGCTTTGGAGCGGGCGCATTTTTCTGCCAAGGTACAACATGCCGAGCAGCTCGCCACCGTTGGCTTGCTCGGAGCGAGCCTCGCTCACGAGATTCGTAACCCGCTGGTTTCAATCAAAACGTTTGTTCAGCTGCTGCCCACCCACTATCAAGATCCGGTATTTCGGGAAAAATTTTTCCGTCTAATCGGCGACGAGGTCGGTCGGATCGATCAACTGACGGAGCAGTTGTTGGACCTAGCCTCTCCACGCGTCTACGCCGCTGAAGTTATAGAGCTCCATCCGTTGCTTCGTGCTAGCTTGGATTTGGTGGCCGCCAAGGCTGGTCATCGTTGCGTGCAGCTGTTGACTGATTTTGAGGCCTCCCCCGATCGCGCTTACACCGATGCCTCGGCTGCAAAACAGGTGATGCTCAACCTCTGCTTTAATGCGATTCAAGCGGTGGAGAACCATTCGGGTGAAGACAAATGGGTCCGAATCGCTACCCGTAACACGGATCAAGGGATCGAAATGGCGGTAGCGGACAGCGGTCCTGGTATTTCAGACGAGATTCGCCCCCGGCTCTTTCAGCCCTTTCAAACCACCAAATCGACTGGTTTCGGGCTTGGGCTTGCGATATGCAGCGATATTCTGATTAATCTTAACGCAAGTATTTCAGTCGATCCGTCTGAGCCCGGTCGCGGTGCGACGTTCCGGGTGACTTTTCCATGCCAACCGTTGTCATCCTAGCAACGACAGATGCTGCTCTGGCTGACGCATGGGAACGCCAGTTGCCCCCGGGGCGTCTCGCACTCCGACTGGGGACTCAAAATATTCCCAACGGCACGGGTCCCGGGTTCTCCGGCGTTGTCGTGCTGGATTCAGTGTGTGAACAATCGCTTCCAGCGATGTTTTCCCGCTGCCCAACTATCTACGTGGGCGAACCGCACAGCCTGCCTTTTGAACAGGCTCGAATGTCCGCTCGGGCGAAGGCTTATTTCTCGTATGAAGAAAGTACGAGAAGAGTTCGGGAGATTTTTCCACTGCTTGAAGAACTTGCGGAAAAGCAGTCGTTGGTGGAGATGCTCGCTGAAAAGAATCGTCGAGCGGACGCGCAACGACCTGCGCAGCGTATTGTGCCACCCGATACCACGGAGTTGTGGGACTTTCTTGAAGCGGCGATTGAAGGTATTGATACCCGCGAACGCCTGATCGCAGAGTTTCGGCGGGCATCGCGCCATATGCTTCGCGCCTCCCACGCCGTGTTTTTCCTTCGGGAGTCCGATGGGTTCCGTGCTGATCGGGGTACGTCGTATTTTGCATCTGATGATCCGCTCGTCGGGTTCTTCGAAGGTCATCCTGCCGTTATCGATGGTACCAATTGGGACACCCCCGCGGATCCGGTTGCTGAATTGGCGGTTCGAAATCGACTCGCCTTATGGGGGGCGCGAATGCTGGTGCCCATTCATGATAATGGGAGGATGCTCGGCCTGATCGCACTTGGGGTGAGAGAAGATGGGCAGGCTTATGATGAAGCAGATCGGATGCGGTCCGTATTCTTTGCGCGCCTCCTCCGGCATTTCCTTGCGAAATCAGTCCAGGTGCATCGCCTTACCGTTCTCGCTGAACAAACAAGTCTCGGCGCGAAATACCTCCCGGGAACATTGGTTCTTGGTCCCGATGAGAATGCCCCGCGTCATTTGCCACTCGTGGTCCGCGATGCGATCGGACAAGCCCGACGAACGAGGGAAATCTGTCGAGTCTCCCCGTGCGCTGGTCAGCCGTTTCGCGCGAGTGCGGGTATCATTGCAGAGACGGGAGGAATTTGGGCGTTCTGGGAGGAGGCGAGTAGTGAGGTGCATGATGCCACCCTGAGAGAACGCGCAGAGCGGAAAGAAATGCTCCGCGAGCTTGCGCTTACTCTTAGCCACGAACTCGGTAACGCTTTGGTCTCACTCACTACGTTTCGACAAACGGGTGCTGATCGACCGCTGCCTCCGTCCTTGATTGAGACGATTAAGAAGGATGTCGCTCAACTTGAACTGTTGAACGACAACCTCGCTCTGATGCAAGGATTGCACGAGGCTGATGCAGCGCCGGTCGATCTGCGCGAACTCGTACAGCAAGTCGGAAGTTCCCTTGGCCTGCGCGTCGAAGTAGGGCCCGACCCGGTGGTGTTGATGGCGAGCAAAAGGCTCCTGGAGTTCGCTGTTCGTTCATTGATTCGCACGGTGGGCGAGAACCGTGGGGATGAAGATATGGGAGATTTGGCGCTCAAGGTGCGATCAACCGGAGTGGGACCGGAACTCACCGCCCTTCTTTCCTTGAAGGGGAAGCACCTTGAGCTTGAAGGCATTTTGCCGGAACCCGAGCCTGGCTCAGTTCCAAACCTGGGTCGCCTCAGCATGTTTTTGGCCAAGGAAATTTTGCGCTTACATCAAGGAGAGATCCATGCCGGCCCCGGCATGGAAGGAACTGAAATCTTGATCTCATTAAGGAAACTGTGAACGGACTTAATCTGGGCGAACGGTTTATCCAGTGGGCGGCACGGGATGACTCGATCTATTCGGCCATACAAATCGGGTCGCGCGTTCGCGGTGGCCACGAGCCGGGAGCGGCGGACGACTACTCCGACTGGGACTTCCAGGTGATTTCATCAGCACCGGACTCGCTCGAGCGTCGCCAATTGTATTGTGATGAGCTGGGCGAGCCGTTGGCGTTCGCCGTTCGTGGCGGCCGCCTCGGTACGGCTAAGAAGGTGACCGCTTTATTCGCCGAAGGTGAACTGGATATCGTTATTATCCCTTTGGTCCAGTTTCATGAGGTCCGAAAGCAAGTCGGCGCTGGCACGCATCCGGGAGTTCCGCCCATCATGAAGGCCCTCGAGGATCTCTCTTCCGTATTACTTGGAGGCTATCAAATCCTCAAGGGAACGCTTGAGGTCGACGCGCTTTTTCACTTCGTCGCGACCGAAATTCCTCCCCCTCGGCTGAGTGATGCTGCGATCCGACAAATCGGCGAGGGCTTCATCTGTGATTATGTCTCGACTGCCCGCAAAATCGCGCGCGGGGAGTTCCTCGCGGCCCAACGCTGGATTCATCACCATCTGGCCGAAACCAATTTCAGCCTTGCCCATGAACTCCGCCGACGGGCCAGCCTACCGAGCTTCCCGGATGCTCGTCGGGTGGAAATGCTGTTCGACGAGGCCGCTCGCTCCGCCCTCGAGATCCGGGCCATTCCCAACAGCGATTCACTTGGAGCGGCTCTGCAAAAGAGCCGCGAGTCCTGCATCGCTCTGATTCACGCGCTCGTCGGCGACACTTGGTCCTGGCCGTCCCTTCCCTCAAGCTTGAGCGGAGAATAGTTCCGCGATGACGTCCTCCAACGGCACGTCTTCGATCGTGATGTCCGCGACGGGTGCCGTACTGAGGATTTCCTGGGACACCGCCACGACGTTTTCAACGGAGACAGTTAGCGTGAACTTACCGTCCGGGTGCCGCACGGTGTTCGTCGCATAACGCGACTGCCACGTATCAGGAAAGCTGCGCAATTCCCCCGTCGCCCCGTCCGCCACCCCCGGTAGCGCGGGTATAAAGGAAATGATTTTTTTCCGTGCTCCGCCACTTGTTTCGAGCCGGGCCAGGGCGCCATCATATATC
>CAYVDZ010000157.1:0-9414 GCA_964450575.1 uncultured Opitutus sp. | reverse complement strand
CGGCCGGACGCTGCGGGCAGTCGTTCTCGAGCGTGGCTTGATGACGGAGGCGGCGCTGGATCGCGCCCTCGATCCGCGCGAGATGACCCAAACCAGCTCGGGGGTACCGGGCCCCGGGGCGGGTTAACTTTAAACATGGCCGTCTATCAACACACCTTTTCCCTTCGCACGCCCGGCCAGGGTACACACGAGATCACGGGGCACGTGGCTCGCGAACTCGCGGCGAGTAAACTCAAACGTGGCATCGTCACCGTATTTTGCCAGCATACGAGCTGTTCACTCGTGATCATGGAGAATGCCGATCCGTCCGCGCGGCGCGATCTCGAGGCCTGGCTGAATCGTCTCGTACCCGAGGACGATCCTCATTTCGAGCACACCTTCGAAGGAGCGGACGACATGCCGGGCCACATCAAAATGGCCCTGACACGGACGAGTGAAACGGTCCCTTTTGCCGGGGGGAAAATGCTCCTTGGCACCTGGCAGGGCATTTTCCTGTGGGAGCACCGGAGGGTTTCACCTGCACGCTCCATCGTCGTGACCCTCGTCGGGGAGTGATCCGTCGCCGATCCGCTTCGATCGATGGCGCTCATCCAGCTGCGTCCCGCGCTTGGTCAGGATTCGGCTGGATCGTATTCGTTTTTTGGGTACGCGATCGGCGGACCGGCAGGACACGCCCGGGTCGTCAGTTCTTGGAGGCAGTGGGCAGACACGCTCCACAGCCGTTGGCGAAGAAGTCGTTTCCTTTGTCGTCGACCAGAATGAATGCCGGGAAGTTCTCCACTTCGATTTTCCATACGGCCTCCATGCCGAATTCCGGATACTCGAGCAGTTCGACTTTCTTGATGTTCTCCTTCGCCAGAATCGCGGCCGGACCGCCAATGCTGCCGAGGTAGAAGCCACCATGTTTCTTACATGCCTGCGTGACTTGCCCACTTCGGTTGCCCTTGGCGAGCATCACCATTGAGCCGCCGTTGGCTTGAAAGAGGTCAACATAGCTGTCCATGCGTCCCGCCGTAGTCGGTCCGAATGAGCCCGAGGCGTAGCCGGTTGGGGTCTTTGCCGGCCCGGCATAATAAACCGGATGGTCCTTGAGATATTGCGGCAGGCCTTCGCCGGCGTCGATGCGCTCCTTGAGTTTGGCATGAGCGATATCCCGTGCGACGATCAACGGTCCACTGAGCGAAACGCGGGTCGTTACGGGATATTTCGAAAGCTCCGCCCGGATGTCCGCCATCGGCCGGTTGAGATCGATGCGGACAATGTTGTCGTCCCGCAGGGTGCGCATTGCCTCCGGAATGAAGCGGCCCGGATTCGGCTCCATCTTTTCGAGGAAGATGCCGTCCTTCGTGATCTTGGCTTTGATGTTTCGGTCGGCACTGCACGACACACCCATGGCGACCGGACAACTGGCGCCGTGGCGCGGCAGGCGAATGACGCGAACATCCAGGGCAAAATATTTGCCGCCAAATTGCGCGCCGATTCCGGTGGAACGCGCGATCTGCAGCACTTTTTCTTCCATCGCCAGATCGCGGAAGGCCCGCCCGTGCTCGTTGCCGGTGGCCGGTAGCGCGTCGAGATATTTGGCCGACGCGAGTTTCAGTGTCTTCATGCACCATTCGGCACTCGTTCCGCCCACGACGAAAACCAGATGATAGGGCGGGCACGCGGAGGTGCCGAGCAGCGGCAGCTTTTCGGCGACAAATTTCTCGAAGCTCTTCGGATTGAGCAGCGCCTTCGTTTCCTGGAACAGAAACATTTTGTTCGCGGAGCCGCCGCCTTTGGCAACGAAGAGGAATTCATACTTCGCGCCCTCGGTGGCCATCACGTCGATCTGCGCCGGCAGATTGGTGCCGGTGTTGACTTCCTTCCACATATCGAGCGGCGCGGTCTGCGAATAACGCAGGTTTTCCTTCGTGAAACAGTCGTAGACGCCGCGCGAAATCCAAGCCGCATCATTCGCGCCGGTCCAAACCTGTTCGCCCTTCTTCGCAAACACCGCCGCCGTGCCCGTGTCCTGGCACATGGGGAGAATTCCGCGCGCGGCGATCTCCGCATTCTTCAACAGCGTCAGCGCCACGTAACGATCATTGTCCGACGCTTCGGGGTCGCTCAAAATGGCCGCGACTTGTTCGAGGTGTTTCGTTCGCAGCATGAACGAGGTATCGTGAAATGCCTGCTGCGTGAGAAACGCGAGGGCTTCGGGCGCAAGCTTGAGAATCTCCCGACCTTCAAAGCTCGTGGTGCTCATTCCCTCCGTGGAGAGCAGGCGATAGTCAGTCTCGTCCGTTCCGAGTGGGAACGGATCTTGATACTCGAAAGCAGGCGTTGGCATAACGGAAAAGCGTGGGCGGAAAAACGGCGTGAGTAAAGCGGGCTTCAGCGCTGTCCCGCCGGTTGAAGACACGCGAGAGGCGCTCCCGCTCTGGCGTTATCCGAAGAAGAACTCCCGCACCGTGTCTTCGCCGCAACCGCGTCACGGTTCCGGCTGCGCCATGGCTCGCACCACGTCATGAAATCGCGACAGGTCTGCCGGGGTGGCCACCTCGGGGGGCTCGCGGCCCCATCCGGACATGCCCGGCCAGGTGCCGCGGGTCAGAAATTCCTCCTGGGCCGTTGTCATGCTGGTGATCTGCAGATAATCGGTCTGTTCTTTCTCGTCGCGCACCACCGCGACCAAGTTTGGCGGTACCTGGGTGATGCGGCCGCTCGACACATGCGCCAGTGCGTTCAAGGCGACGAACGGTCGGGAGTCCGCGAGCGTCGTGACGGGGCGAGGGCTTTCCCCTCGTAGATAACGGAAGTACTCCAAATGATTTTCCACCAGCGGATCAAACGGATCGATCAGCACCTTTTCGATCCGGCCATCATTCCATCGGATCTCGAGCTGCTGGCCGACCGCGTACTGAAGCACGGCCTTGTCGCAGAGGACAATTTCCGTCTGCGTGCCCATCCCGGCACACGCATGGGAAACGGCGAAACGCAGCGTGACCCCGCTTAACGCGTCTGCTTCGACGAAAAAGGTGTCCGCACCCTCGATCGCGTGCGCCCGATAAAGCTCGGCGCGCACCGCCGCCAGACTCGCCCAGCTAAACAAATCGGGGCCCCCCGTCCAAAAAAGCAGATTGTGGACAAAATGCGCCATCGCGTTGCCCAAGCACGAATCAAGCACCACTCGACCATCGGGCGCAAGCAGACGCCCAGCCCAGTTGTTGCGGGCAAAATAGCTGGCTGGCCGCGGCCATAACGCTCCCAATGTGGCTCCGCGAATGGCGCCAAATTCACCCGCGAGCAGGCGTTCTTTCACGGCGAGCCGAAGCTTTTCGATGATGAAGTTAAACCCAACCACCGATGACTTCCGGGCGCGCGCATCAACGGCGATCATCCGCTCGAGTTCCGCGTAATCCAGCGTCGGAGGCTTTTCGACGTAGGCCGGTAATCCCAAGGTCGCGGCCGCGGCGTGCATCTCGGCATGCAACGGAATCGGGGTCGGGATCACCACCATATCCAGATCTTGGTGACACGCCTCGAGCATCGCGCGGTAGTCGGTGAACAGTCTCACTCCGCGTTCCTGCAAGCGCCAGGCCTGCTGCTCGTGAAGAAATGCGTCCGGCGTCGGATCGCAGGTGCAGATCAACCGCGCGTGCCCACGTTCCTCGAGCCGGGCAATGGCGTGGTGGTGGGAACCAGCAAAGCCGCCCATACCAATGATACCGAGACGGATGGGTCGCTTCACACGATTTTGAGTTTTGGCAGATCCTGACCATCGATCAATCCCACCGGTTTACCCTGGCGGTCAATTACGATGAGATCGTCGATTTTGTGAGACTCAAAGAGACGCAGGGCGTCCACGCCAAGCGCCTCTTGCGAAATGATTTTCGGATTGCGCGTCATGAACGTTGCCACCGGCTGCTGGAGAAAATCCGGTCCCGTCAACGCGCTGCGGCGAAAGTCGCCATCCGTTAAAATTCCGGTGAGTTTGCCGGTCGTGGACGACACCAGCGCAATGCTGCCGCTTTTCGCCTTGGTCATGCGTAGGATCGCATCCTGATTCGTCACAGTGTCACGTGCGATCGGCACCCGTTCGCCCGTTCGCATGATATCTTTGACGCGGAGCAACAATACACGACCGAGATTTCCCGCCGGATGATACCGCGCGAAGTCATCGCGGGTCAGCCCGCGCTCTTCAAGCAACACCATCGCCAGCGCATCACCGAGCGCGAGTGCGGCGGTCGTACTCGCGGTCGGCGCGAGTTTGAGGGGGCACGCCTCGCGCGGCACGCAATAAAGCAGGTGGAGGTCCGCGTTGCGGGCCAGATCCGAGCCCGCATTGCAGGTAAACGCCACGATTCGCGCACCGAATCGCTTGAGCACCGGGATGAGGCGGACGATCTCTTCTGACTGGCCGCTATTGCTGAGCAGAAACGCGAGATCGCCGTCCTGCACCAGCCCGAGATCGCCGTGAAGCGCCTGCGTTGCGTCGAGGAAACACGAGGGAACGCCGGTACTGTTGAACGTGGCCGCGATCTTCTGCGCCACCGGGGCGTTCTTGCCCACTCCGGTGAAGACCAGCTTGTTTCCCGCCTCCCGCGTGTCGGCCACGGCCTGCGCCGTTGCGACAAATTCCGGCCCCAAGGCCCTCGCCGTTGCCGTCAATGCGCTCGTCTCCACCCGAAAGCACGCGCGGGCACGGGAGAGTACGGTTTTCGATTGCAGCACCATTTAGAGTTTGAGTCGTCCGCGAGAGGGGCGGAATTTAGGCGCAACGAGTCTTCATTCAATCCCATTTACCGCGATATGCCTGTTCGCCGTCTCTTCCTTGCTGCTGTTGCGCTCTGCGCGCTGCTGCTCGGCATGGGATGTAGCGGCGGCAACGATGCTCCCCAGATCGCGGAAATCGATGAGCCGTTTTATGTGCAAGGTGTTCAGCTGAAGAAGCAGGGCCGCAATCCCGAGGCCCTCACTTCCTTTCTCAAGGTGATCGAGCGGCGCGGTCCACGCGAGTCGCCTGAGTCTCATGTGGAGGCTGGTTCAATCTATCTCAATCACACCAAGGACCCGATCCTGGCGTATTATCATTTCAGCAAGTACCTCGAACTGCAGCCTAACTCGAAACAGGCGCCGTTTGTCCGCGGCATGGTCCAAGCCGCGACCCGCGAATTCGCCGCGCGCATTCCCGGACGCCCCCTTGACAACCAGTCGGTGCGCCTCGCGGCCGACGAGGAAGTGACCAAGCTCCGGCGCGAAAACGAGGAGCTTCGGGCCGAACTCGCCACCTTGCGGGGCGGCGGCGCGGCGCCCATCACGCGCACGCCCCGCATGCTGTCGTTGAACCCCGTGCAGGAGGCTCCCCGCAATCCCAACGACCGGATTCCGCTCGATGCCGCCACGACTCCTCCCGCTTCCTCCGTCCGCCCGATCGTGACGACGGCCGAGCGCCCGGCGATTCAGCCCGCGCCAGCGATTCGCGCGCCGGTTGTTCTTTCCACTCCCACTCGGCCCGGCCGGACGCATCTCGTACGTGAAAAAGAGTCGCTGTGGAAAATCGCGCGCGACCATTATGGCGCCGGCGTCACGGGTGCGCAGGTCCGGGGAATCTTCGAGGCGAATCGTGGGACCATGCGCGATGAAGGTGATCTTCGGCCCGGAATGACCCTCCGGATCCCTTGAGCGATTCCGCTTCGACACCGACGCGCTGACGTTTGTCATTCCACGTTTCAAGCGGTTTTCATGCCTCGCACGTCGCAACGCACCGCGCTTTTTTCCGAGTCTCTGATCCGCGAGATGTCGCGCGTCGCCGCCCGACACGGCGCAATTAATCTCGCACAGGGTTTTCCCGACTGGGATCCACCCGCTGCTTTGATTCAAGCCGCGAAGGATGCGATGGACACACAGCGTCACCAGTATGCGGTGACGTGGGGTTCGCCCGAGTTGCGGGAGGCATTGAGCACGAAGATTGCCCGCAGCCTCGGAGTGCCGGTTGACGCTGACCGTGAACTCGTCGTCACGTGTGGCTCAACGGAAGCAATGATGGTCGCGATGATGACAGTCTGCGATCCGGGTGATCGGGTAGGGATGTTCTCGCCCTTCTACGAGAACTATTCCGCCGATGCCATTCTCTCCGGTGCGATCCCGGTGCACGTTCCGCTTCATCCTCCTGAATATCGCTTCGACCCCGCGGAACTGCGGCGAGTGTTTGCCAGCAGACTGAAGGCCTTCGTGCTGTGCAACCCGTCCAATCCTTGTGGTCGCGTGTTCACTCGTGAGGAACTCCTCCAGATTGCCGCATTGGCCGAGGAGTTCGATGTTTGGATTCTGACGGACGAAGTCTATGAGCACATCGTCTTCGCCCCGCACCAGCACACGTACTTCACCACGCTCCCGGGCATGGCGCAGCGGACGCTGATGTGTTCCTCGCTGTCGAAAACATTTTCCATCACGGGCTGGCGGATCGGATATGTGCACGCGGCGCCTGAAGTGATCGGGCAGGCGCGAAAAGTACATGACTTTCTTACCGTCGGGGCGGCGGCGCCCTTGCAATATGCGGTGGTGACGGCGCTCAATTTCCCGTTGGAGTATTATGACGGACTGGCCGCCGAATATGCGCGATCGCGCGATGTTTTGCTCAGCTACCTTGATCGCACGGGGTTGAGTTACACGCGGCCCGAAGGAGCGTATTTTGTGATGCTCGACATCTCGTCGTTTGGATACGCGAGCGATGTCGAGTTTGCGCATTGGATGACCCGCGAGATCGGTGTCGCCTCGGTGCCTGGTTCCAGCTTCTTCGCCACCGGAGAGAATCGCTATGTGCGCCTGAACTTCGCGAAGAGGCCGGACACCTTGCATGCCGCCGGCGAGCGCTTGTTGAAACTAGCGCGGTGACTCCGGTTCGCCAACGGCCGCGCGCGCTCCGTTGGTTCCTGAATACGGCGGGATCCGGGCGCGGGAAAACCGGATCCTTCACGTGGTCGCGGAAGAGCCTCGTCCGGTCGGCGTAGAAGAAAATTACTTTTACGGCGCTCCAGATCCTTCCGGACGGGTCCAAGACCGCGACGAGTGGAGCTGCGCAACTGTATCCGGCGCCACCAGGTTTGATCAAGGCGAGTGCGTCGACTGACGCGACGCCATCAATCCTGGCGGTGAGGGAGCGGGTGCAAAGCTCGGAAACATCAACCCCCTCATCTCATGCTAAGCTACGCAATTATCTTCCTTATCATTGCCATCATCGCCGGCGTCCTCGGCTTCGGCGTTGTTGCCGGCACCGCCGCCACGATCGCCAAAGTGCTGTTTGTCGTCTTCCTCGTGCTGTTTTTGTTTTCGCTGCTCGGCGGCCGCACCCGGCTCTAGCCGCGTCTTCAACCGATCGATCGAGAACGCAGTCCCTTGTATCCGCCGCGGTGATATGTCACCGCGGCGTTATTTTTGTATTTCAACGACACGGCGGCACCCGTCGGTGTCCCCCTGGACCACTCCGGTTTTTTCTCCGTCGCCGAGTACTCAACGCAGCGTCTGACGCAGCGCTTGCGCTTCATTTAGCAATGCTCTTGCGGCCGCCAGCGTTGGATCCGGAGGCGGCACGTATAAATCCAGGCCGCTGGACAGTTCCCGAGCGTCTTCGGGATCACCCAGTCCGGTGGCGCGAAATCGCCGCAGCCGGTCGAGAATCAAATCTCGAATTTCGGAAGCCTCGCCCACCCCGTGGAAAATCCCTGTATGCAGATTCTCGCCACGGCCGCGCGCCGAGTCCTCTCTGCCACCACCGCCACCCGCTGATTGCACTCGGACGTCCGCCAGCTTTAACCATCGTTGCAGCGGTCCCTGCGTGACTGCCACCTGCTGGAGGTTGGCAAAGCTCATGGTGCTTTCCTGAACGCGCCACAATCCCTGTCGAATTCGCAGGCTGCGGTCGGTCACGATGTACCAGCGCAATTCGTAATCGAGCCGGAGCAGCGCGTAGGTAATCGGAATCTGCCCGATGTACCCCATCAGTCCGATGAGTTCGACGATGCGCAGCAAAGGGAAAATCCATCCCGGCGCGCGTTCGGCCAGGTCTTGCCCGTTGGCGCGGCGTCGTGGGGCTTTGGCCGCGGTTTCCCTGGTTGTCGTCGCACTGCTGGCACCCGTCGCGGTGGATTCAGGGTTGACCGGAAAAGTCGAGGAAAGGGCGGCGGGCGACGTTTTCACCTGGTTCCGCACCGCGTCGAAATCACGTTCCCATCGCCCCAACATTATAATCCAGAAAACAATGCCGGCCAAAGTGAGTGCCTGTCCGACTGACCAATGAAACAGCCGGAGTTTATAAAAGTTTGCCCCGGGCCGATAAATGCGCACCGACTCCGGCGCGCCCCACGGGGCTTCCGGGGTCGGGGGAATGCGGAGCAGCCGCAGTAAATAACGTCGCGCCACGTTAAACATCGCGTGGGGCTTCGGGTTGCTGCAAAGCTAGGGCCGGGCGGGTTTCGAGCGCGTGGCGGATTTTGCGCAATTCACCGGCCACCTCTTGGAGGACGGCGGCGAGTTCAGGCGACGAGCTGGCTCCAGCCGCCGCCACCTGCTCGCGGCTTTGATCCTGCATGCCACGCATTTTGGAATAGAGGAAGTCGCGAACCTCCTCGAAATTCTTGAACCCCTCGAGGGTCATTTCCGCGGAGGCGCTTCCGCTCGCCGTCTGAATCATTACCCGCGCCAAACCAAGCCAGCGCTCGACGACGTTGGAGTGAAGATGAATGTCCTGAATGCGGGCGTAATTCACAATGATCTCGCGCCGAAACAGCACGCCCCAACGCATCGAGATCCCTTCATCCGTGAAGCGGTATCGCATGGTAGTATAGCGAAACCAGGCTGGCAGGATCAGCACCGGAAACAACGGTGGAAACACGAGCAGCGAGAGGACGTAGTAGGTCCACAAGCTCCGATCCGGGCGCTCGATCGCCAGAATGGTTGAGTCGTTGGAAGGCGTCTGCACCGTGCGATCAACACGGAGTGTCTGCCCGGTCGCAAGGGCGGATCGTCATCGCGCCCGTCCGCCCATCAAGTCGAGAGGCTCAACCCCTCCACGGTCCGCGCTGGGAGCAACCGCCCCTGGCGGTCTATTTTACGGCACCAATCGCTTCGTCGAGGACGCTCAGGATGAAGTCCGCATCCGCTTCGGTGATACACATCGGAGGCGCGAACCGAATCGTCTGCCCCCAGAGCCCGCCCTTGCCGAGCAGCAGGCCGAGTTCCCGGGCGTTTTCCACCGCTTGCGCACATTCTTCCTTGCCGGGCTGCTTGGTCGCGTGGTCCTTCACAAACTCGATCCCGAGCATCAGGCCTTTGCCGCGCACATCGCCGATCACTTTGTGGCGGGCCTTGAGTTTTTCGAGCCCGGCAAGGATATAAGCGCCCAGCTGGAGCGAGTTCGCCTGCAGGTTGTCT
>CAYVDZ010000156.1:5157-9434 GCA_964450575.1 uncultured Opitutus sp. | reverse complement strand
GCGCCAGACTCGCCGCTTAACCCGCCGCGCCTTACGAACCCGTCACTCTCAAGATTCAAACTAAGCGCCGAGCCCATGGAGGAACCCGGGCTGCGGCTTCGCGCCTGCCTGGCGAGTGAGCCCGAACGACTGCTCGCGGTGCACCTCGGAGAAACGTTTCACGTGCCGCTGGAAACGCGGTTCAACGGCCCGCTGCAACCCGACCTCCGGCAGGTCGGGTGACGGACGTCCGGTCCGTCCGGTCCGTCGTGCGGGCTACCCCCGAATTTAGGTTCCTCAAACGCCCGAACCCGATCGTGATTTAACCGAAACCGACCTCGCGAGGTTGCGAAGCGTCTTTCCCGATTTGCGACCGGACAGGTGCACGCCACAGAGGCCTCGTTATTGGAGGCCAGCCAGGAAGTCGCGCCACGATGTCCTGCTCGCGCGATTTGGCCAGTTCCACGGCGGGGACTGGGCGCGGCCTTCCCCGTCGATGCCGATCGTCGAACGAGTTGATCACTCGTTCAATGGGTCATGATATAGCAGACTATATTAACGGCCAAAGGATAGGCGATTTTCTCCGCATACTGCGCAAAATACTCGTGGTTTTCACCTTCGCGCTCCCAGCCGTCGCTATCATCGGAATTATGGAGGCCCATGACGACGATGCGGCCCTTCGCATCCATGATCACGCGATGATGCACCTGCGAATTCGCGATTTTGAGACCCATACGAATGTTGGGCACCGCGGCCTTCTCCCGGATAGTGAGGACCATGCGGTAGAGCGGGTGCTCAATGGGAAGCTCCACGAAACGATCCGTCCGAAAGCCCGACGGATTTTCCCATTCGGGCGTGCCGACACTGCGGCTACCGATCTCGCGCGCCGTCTTGGTGCCCGGCGGAACGTACATCTGGCCGCCGCCAAAGCGTCCTTGCGCGAACAACAGATGGACCGTGAGCAGCCCGGCGACAGCTGAAAGCATCACCCCACGCCAGCGAAACAAACCAGGATGGCTGATGATCGATCTCAAGGGCTTCAACACCCGCGATGACCACAAACAGAACGGTGCCTTTCAGTTCCTCTTCGAAAACGTGAGAGCATGGGTGCACGGAGACAGCGTAGGCGGTGCCATACGCCACCAGACGGCTGACTGCGGGAAAAGTTGGGCGGCAAACGTCGTTCGCGAAAAGGGCGGCGCTCACGCGAACCAGCGACCTATCATGTCAGCCGTCAAGCGAACCGGCCTCTCGAGTTTTATGCAACAAACGGCCACCCTTATCGTCCCACCCCCAGCAACGATGAAAACGCATCTTTTGATTTCTATCCTGGCGGCAGCCTTTGGTCTTTCCGCGTGTTCGACATCCACCATCTCCCGAATCGATCAGGACCGCGCGCGGTATGAATCCTGGCCTCTGGAGGTTAAGGAAGGCATTCTCGCCGGCGAAGCCCGAAAAGGGATGACCCCGGAGCAGGTGGAAATGGCGCTGGGTAAGCCAACGCAAATCGTCTCGCGTTCCGCTCGTGCGGGTGACGATGAGGTCTGGGTTTATCGCAAGAGCACGGTGGGATCGGGCATACTGAGAAATACCGGCGTTTCCATCGGCGGAGGAGTGGGCGGCGTCAACGTCGGCACTGGATTAGGCGGTGGTGGCCGCGGCCAGACGCCGGAAGAGAGCGAAGTCGTGTTCGCCAACGGCGTCGTCGTTCGCAGCGATGCGAAACGATGACAAGGCGCACGGCGGATTAAGCTGGAACAAGCGCCCCGATGACTCGATGGGGTCGAGCACACCTCGAGTAGTCGAGCGATGACCTATTATGGTTCCTCGCACCTTTCTGTGGATAAACGCGAGGCAGGCGCACATCGGAATTGAACAGAAGGTGGTAACAAAGAAAACGAAGGTGTGCGCCAGGAAGATTTGATCTTCGTTTCCTCCGTTATCTTCGGTTCATCCTGGAACAATACAGTTGAAGCCACAGATTCCACGGATGGACACAGATTTACCAAGGCATTATAAATTACAGTCCCTTCACCTTGCATGTGAATTACGGCTAGTTGCCTCTCCATTAGTAACCTTCTGGACCCGTGCTCATCGGTGGAACCTGTGGTTAAAAGAAACTGCTGAATTCAGGTTCATTCGTCAGTGCTCACCGGAAACAGCGAGGAACCCTTTTATCATCGCAATGGAGGCGCCGCCGACTGCCGCCGTCCACCAATCACCGAATTTTCCGTCATTATTCGGTCGCACCAAGGCCCGCGATTTGCCCCTTTGCCTGCGTTGATGAAACGTTTCTTCGTCACTCTTCTCCTTGCCGTCGTCGGAAGCCTTTCCGCGTTCGCTGCCCCGGCCACTCCGGCAATTCGGGATGCGTAGACCTCGTCGCGATTGGTCGGCACGCCGGAACCGGCGCCGCCGTATGAGACCTCCCCGGTTTTTTCGGGCGTCGTATTCGAAACGACGGTCGATATCGTCACTGGTCCGGATGGCGCACGCCTGTTTGTCGCCGAGCGCTGGGGAAAAATCTGGTCCTTCGATCCGCGTGAGCCGCAGCCGCGCGCCGAGCTTTTCGCCGACCTCGCCGCCCTTCATCCCGCGTCCACCAAACTCGAGGTCTACAGCCTCGCCTTCCACCCGCGCTTTACCGAGACCCAGGAAGTCTTCATCCGTGCCCGGATGAACGACGCGGCCGATGGGGCCCGTGTGCTGCGCTTCAAAGTGGTGCCCGGGAACGTGCCTCGGATCGATCCCGCCACCGCGGAAACTGTCGTGACGTTTTCCGGCGCCGGGCACAATGGCGGCAATATCCTTTTCGGCCCGGACAAGATGCTTTACGTCACGGCCGGCGACGCGGGTCCCGCCACGCCTCCGGACCCCGACGAAACCGGCCAGGCCATCGACGATCTCGAAGCCTCCATCCTGCGGATCGACATCGACGGCCGGGATCCCGGTCTCGCGTATCGAATTCCTGGTGACAACCCGTTTGTCAGCACCCCGGGAGCCCGCGGCGAGATCTGGGCCTATGGATTGCGGAACCCGTGGAAGATTGCCTTCCGCCCCCGCACCGCCGACCTCTGGGCGGGCGATGTCGGTTGGGAAATGCGGGAAATGATCCACCGCATTGAACGCGGCGGTAATTACGGTTGGGCGATCACCGAAGGCCCGCAACCCGTGAAACCTCACGCGGTGCCAGGCCCCAGCCCGATCATCCCGCCCATCGTCGCTCACCCGCATACGGAGGCGGCGAGCATCACCGGCGGCGGGTTTTATATAGGCACCCGGCTGCCCGAACTGGCCGGCGCCTATATTTATGGCGATTACCTGACCGGACGCATCTGGGCGCTCTGGCACGATGGCTGTAAAGTGACCCGGCGCCGCGAGATCGCACGCACGCCGCATCAAATTGTAACCTTTGGCATCGGCGGCGACAATGAACTGTACCTCGCAGCTTTCGGCAGTGACCAACCTCTCCGTCGGCTGGTCCCTTCCCCGGCGGCGTCGATCACTGCGGAGGCCTTTCCGCGTCGGCTGAGTGAGACCGGGCTCTTCGTCGACACCGCCCGGCAAATACCTCATACCGGCGTAACGCCCTACTCCGTCGTGGCGCCGCTGTGGCAGGACGGAGCCACGACGGAGCGCTGGCTCGCGATGACGGGCAGCGCGCCCGCCGGACTGCCCGGCGATCGCCGCGGCCGCTGCGGCCCGCGGTGCGAGGCGGGAGCGTGTTTGCCCGCACGGTTTCACTCGAACTTGAAGTCGGCAAACCTGACTCACGTCGCCGGATTGAAACGCAACTTCTGCATTTTTCCGGTCGCGACTGGCACGCCTATACGTATCGCTGGAACGACGCGCAGACCGACGCCGACCTGGTTGGTCCCGAGGGAGATTCTACGTTGTTCGACGTCCGTGATCCAGGTGCGCCCGGCGGCCAACGCTCGCTCCCGTGGCGCTTTCATAGCACGGCCGAATGCCTGCGTTGCCACAATGACGAGACGGGGCGCGCTCTCGGTTTTATTCCCGGCAATCTCGACGTTTTCCGGCTTCACGCCGCCGGTGTGGTCACCCGCGACTATCTAACCGGCGCAACCACGGTCCCTCTGGCCGCGATTGACGATCCACACGCCTCGCTGGAACAGCGTGCGCGCTCCTGGCTACACGTAAACTGTGCGCATTGTCACCGCTTCCAAGGCGGCGGCTCGGGGGCATTTCGAATCAACATCGAAGCGCTCGCGGGCAACACGCTGCTCGAAACCGCACCGATCCAAGGCGACTTCGGCCTCGACGATCCGCGTCTGGTC
>CAYVDZ010000156.1:0-5147 GCA_964450575.1 uncultured Opitutus sp. | reverse complement strand
CTTTTTTACCGCGTCGCCAAGAGCGGCCCCGGACACATGCCGCAACTGGGCGCCTCGACGGTCGATCCCCGGGCGTTGCGGGTACTCTGGGATTGGATCGCGGGAGATGTCCCCGCGGCTCCTCTGCCTACCGCGCCCGATTCCACCAGCGCTGCGCTCCGATTGGTCAATCATCTCGACCAAGGCGTCCTTAAACCGGCCGCGCGGGAAAAGTTAATCACCGCCGGCCTGGCTGCCTCGACTGCCACCATCCGCGCGCTCTTCGAACGTTTCTTCCCGGACGACCAACGCGCGATTACGCTCGGAGCCACCAGTGATCCTCAAATGATCCTGGCGCTTCGGGGTGACGCCACGCGCGGGCGTTCGGTGCTCACGAAAGCGGCCTGTCTCTCCTGCCATCAGGTCGGGCAGGAAGGCCGCGCCTTTGGACCCGATCTCACGGCCATCGGCCTGCAGCTCACCCGGGAACAGTTGCTTGAAAGCCTGCTGCAACCCTCGAAGACAATCGCGCCGGAGTATACCGGCCGTTCCTTCGAACTCCGTGACGGCACGGCGCACCTGGGGTTTGTGATCGAGCGGACCTCCGCCGCCGTCCAAATCCGCACGCCATCCGGTGAAGTCGTTGCCGTGCCCACCGCGGCAATCCGGAAGGAAATGCCCCTCCCCCTGTCGCTCATGCCGGAAGGGCTGCTCGCGAGTCTTACGGGCCAGGAAGCAGCGGACCTCCTGGCTTTGGCTGTCGAGCCTGAGACCGAGTGGGTCGGAGTGAAGAGGAGCGCAATGCGCTGCGGCGCCATTTCGTGCAGGTGTCGCCTGACCCTCGGCCGGAGCGACTCCCGGCCTGAACGAGCCAACACAGCGGTGAAACGCGGCGCTAGCCCAATGCGTGCATGGGCGAAATAGGGCTCGACGCCTACTCGCCGCGAATCAGCGAGGGCAGCTGGGAGAGGTTCAGGCCGCGGGCGCGTTCCTGGATCTCAGGCATGAGGCTTGCGCCCTGTGCGCGGGCATTGCCGACGAGTTCACGAAACGTCTCTTTGAGTTGGAGCGCGTCGAGGGTGCGGCCGCCGGAGTAATAACGCTGTGCCAGATGGCCCAAGGCATAGGTGCTGGCGAACGTCACGGCGGGGCCGGTGCTCATCGAAGCGAGGGTGCCGGCAAAGCTGCCCCCGGCGCGCCGGACCAAGCCACCGAGGAGCTTTCGCGCCATGCCTTCCACGGCTTGCGCTGCGAGACCCAGGCCGAGCACGCCCAGGAACTCCTTCACGTGGCCGGCATCGAGCGTATGGCCGTAGTGTTTGCCGACGCGATAGACGAGATGGGTCTGCAGGGGCAGGACAGCGAGGGTGGCCGCGGACTGGGGGAGCAACTCGAGCGCGCCGGCGAGAACGGCGGTCCGGCGGATGGTGGTTTCCAAAGCGGCATCGGCGGGTTGCGGCGCCGGCTTCACCGGAGCGGCCACGACGACGGGAAGAGCAGCCGAGGCGGAAACCTCGTCGGTGAACCGGAGAGAGCTGGCGTACCGGTCCGGGGGGATTTGCAGCTGCCCGGCGAGTGTTGCGAGGAACTGCGTCTCGGCGGGATTGCGATGGCCGTCGGCCTCAATGAGGCAAACCGCCATCTCGAAGGCGAGCGTGCGCGACTCGGCCGTCGTCAGAGAGGCAACGGCCTCGGTCAAGGCCGCGCGGTTGAGCAGCGCACGGGACACGAGTTGCGCGGCGTTGGGCAATTCGAGCTGATCGAGCAAGCCGCGAAACTGGGCGCGCTCGGCCTCGGACTTCCCGCCATCGGAGAAGGCGGCGGACAAAGCTACGAGACAGATGCTCTCCTTCTCTTGGGTCGTCATGAAGTGGATGAAAAAGTCGGTGCGCGCGCGAACCTCAATTGGAAGCGGACGATTTGGAATAAAGATGCGGCCTTCCACCCGGCACTCGATGCGCGCTTGCACTTGCGACTATGCATGGAACCGGCAGGGCGTTTTGACTGGTGCGGGAAAGTGGAAGGGGATTGAAAGGGAAGGCCGGAGCCGGCAACCCGTCTGGAACGATCTTCATCCGCCGGGTACGTGACCCGGTTTCGGCCTGCCTCCATTTTTTCGTCCCCTCGTTAAAAAGTGACTTGGAACACAACCGGCCGGAGCCCGGTTTTTTAAAAAGATCACCATGAGACTCTCGCTGTTTTGTCTGACTTGTTTGATGGTTCAGATCGTTATCGCCCAAGAAGAAGAAAACGCCGCTCCCCCCGAAATTGCGAGCGAGGCCACGCCCGAGTTGTTCCGCGATGCGGAGGCAGGCTTTGGCCTGCGTCTCGCGGGTGGGTTCGGTTTTTTGTGTTTCATCCTGCTGGTGGCGACGACTCCGCAAGCTTGGCCGCGCCTTGCTCCCGTCGCCCAGCGCATCGTGGAAGGCATTGCGCTCTTTACTCCCGAAGTGCCTGCGATTGATCCCCAGCTGCGTGCTTACTTTGCCGGGAGCCGTCTCAATTTCTACTTCAGCCGCACCTCACGTGACACCTCGTTTCAGGGCACGGAACGGATCTATCTCTGCGGCGATGGTTCGTTCTTCCACGGCGAACAAACTCAAGCTTCGTTTGATGTTCCTCAGGCCATGCGATACTCGCGAACCGGAGACAATAGCTCGGGCAAATGGTCCGTCAATCGCACGCCAAGCGGCGCTCTGCTGACCCTCCCTTTTCACGACGGCAGGCAATGGCGGTACCAGGCGACTCGACTCGGCAGCGAGGTGCTCTATCTCAATGGCAGCAAATACTTCCGCTCCGGTCATACGCGCTGCCAATATCCGAGCCCGATCACTGGATTCGTTCGAATGTAGGACGCATCCGCGGCGGAGATAACGAGGAGTGTCCCATTTCCCGAACTGCTTTTTTTCTTAGTCCGGCAGGCGGCCAGTGTACCAAGGCTTCTGCATGCGGATCCCGCATATCGAGTTTTTGGGCGCGACCGACCAGAGGCGGTGGCCCCGGCTGAATTCGCCCGCTGAATCGGGCTCAGCGCAATCCTCTCCGCCCCGGAACGAAAAGGTTACCTGCTTGTAACGTCTCTGCCGCGGCACCGTGACGCGTCTGCTGGATTCTCTCCTCCAGCCACGACTTCGATTGAACGCTTTCGACTCCCCCACGAACCCGCCGGCGCACTCCGTTGCACCACCCGTCTCCGACGGCGCCCATCCGCCTCCATTCGCCGCGGCGACTCCACGCGCCCGGCCGATCCTGATTGTCGATGACGAGCCCGATGCATTGGATATCTTAAGTGTTCAGCTGCGCGAACTGGGCCACCGCTTGATTCCTGCGCACGACGGCGATGAGGCGCTAGAACTTTATCGCCAGGAAAATCCGGTTCTCGTTGTCCTGGACCTGATGCTACCGGGAACCAGCGGATTTGATGTCTGCCGCGCGATGCGCCAGGACACTTCCTCCGGGATTCCCATCTTGGTGTTGAGCGCGTGCACGGACGAGACGGATAGAATTGTCGCGCTGGAGTTGGGCGCAGATGACTATCTCACCAAGCCTGCGAACCGACGGGAGCTGATCCTGCGTTGCAGAAAGTTGCTAGAAATCAGCCAGCTTCGCGGTCGCCAGGGCAGTGGTTGCCTGCGCTTCCCCAATCTGGTCATCGACTCCAGCTACCACAACGTGGTGGTCGACGGCGGCGCCGTGATACTCACTCCGATCGAGTTCAAACTGCTCGAGCTGCTGGCTCGGAGAAATCAGTCGGTACAATCACGCGAGCAGCTGCTGAAAGAGGTTTGGGGATATCGTCATGGGGTCGAAAGCCGGACTTTGGACACGCACATTAAGCGTCTGCGCCATAAACTCGGGACCGCCGGTGAGCATCTCGAAACGGTGCGTGGTGTGGGCTACCGCCTCAATCTGGCCGGGCCCCCGCAACTCCAGTAGATCCAGCGCCGAAAAGGGAGCGCATCTCCGTTTCGGAGCCAATTAGTGGTGCGTTTCCGTGCAATCTTTGCCTGTCACCGGAATGTCACCGAAATGTCACCGTACTGCCGTTGACGAGACCGACGGAGTCCGTGTTCATCGGGAAGGTGAATCGGCGGGAAACTCAAGAAGACCTCGAAACCCAACGGAGGCAATTCGATGCTCCTGGCAATCGCGCACCCATTCGGTCCTGCTCCAGAGCGCGGCCTCCGACCCGGGCCTCCAGCCAGGCGTGAGCAATGGACCAGATACCGATTGATCGATCGAAGATCGACGTGGAAGCCCGGCTTCTTTTCACCTTGGTTGACGCCGCCGCGGCCGAAAATCGATTGATCGATCCGGATTTCGCCACGCGCTGGCACGCGATACGGAAGTCCGCCGAGGCGGAACGGTACGAGGCTGTCGCCACCGATTGCCTGAAATTGCTCAGCGAGCTGGAGCGCCGCGGCGAACTCAGCCCTCCATGGATTGCCGAGCGACTGAAGGGTCTGCGGAATCGAATCCGGTCGGAATCCAGTCGACCACGCCACTCCCGGATCGAAGAAGCGTGCTGATCCCCACCCTGCGTACGCGCAACCGCGGTTGGCTCGCCTCTGTACGTTTTCCGGCGGAAGAGTCACTTTGCAACCCGACCTTTGGGTATCTGGCGCGCCAGATCCGTGCAGAACGACAGGTTCTTCCTTCCTTACCGACGGCTTTTTCTCGACCGGACCTTCCACCGGAACGATCGTAAACCACCGGTAATTCTCCTGGCCAGCTGAGGCCGGATCTCCGGCCGGTTTCAAGCTCGGGCCCCTCGGTACCGATCCAACGGCTGATGCCAGGCAGATGTCATAGAACCTTCCCTCACCGTTTCACCACCGCGGTGGCAATCATCCTAACCGGGATACTCTGCGGCGGCTGCGCCACGAATCAACCGGTGGCACCGCAGTCCAGCCTCTCGCGGACCAAGGCGATCGCGATGGCAAAGGACGCGGCCGACGCACTCGGCGGCCGCGTGTTCACCGTCTCGCAAACCGGCAGCATGAAACCTACGCTCGACGAGAACAGCGTCGTGGCGCTTGAACCGGCGCGGTATCACGAACTCCAGTCGGGCGATATCGTAGTCTACCGCAACCAACATGGCCGGGCCGTGGTCCATCGTCTGCTGCAGCGATCCAAAAACGGATGGTGGGTGCTGGGCGACAACAATG
>CAYVDZ010000155.1:0-9492 GCA_964450575.1 uncultured Opitutus sp. | reverse complement strand
GCGCACGTCGATGAGCAGTGGTCCGCCGTCCTCGACCTCCACCAACCGCACGAGTTTTTGCGTCGGATGCAGCGAGGTAAAATCGTAGAAGCGGGCGCCGGCTTGGCGGGCAATGACAAAAAAATCGGTCAACTTCACCCGACCGCCCTCGTGGATGAAGCGGGTCTCGAGAATCGCCGTGCCATCGAAATACTGGCGCTCGACCCGGTAGTCGCCGGCGGGCCGGACGTAAAATTCACCGCCTTTATCCGGGTCGAGCAGCGCGCCAAACAGCGACGGCGCATCGAATGCCGGCAGGCAAAGCCAGTCGATGCCGCCGTCCGGATTGATGAGTGCCGCCGTCTCGCAGTTCCCAATCACGCCGTAATCTTTTATCGGATACGTACGGGTTCTCATGCGAAGGGGCGGGCCACGCCCGGCCGTTCGGACTGCGCCGCCGAGCCATCCGCGGCCAGAGGCTCTGGATATTTACCTCCCGCCTTCATGCGCCGTTCCGGCGGGCGAAACGGGCGGCGGCCCCGCCCACGAGCAGGAGCGCACCTAAAGCCGCCAGCCAGCCGCGGATTAAGATTCCGCTTCATGGACGCGCGGAACCGGCAGCGGCCACCCCAGGGAAGCCGTTGACCCGCGGGTGGCGCGTTGGTTCGAACATCGCAGGAAACAAATTCGGGTAATTTTGCCCGGCGTCCGGGAATAAATAACGAGGAACGAGCTCTTCGAGCGATCCGCTGTGGCTTCAACCGAAGGAGCAAAATCGCAGAGAAATGCGTGCCAGCCTTTCCACCGGGCGGGAGCAGCCGCGTCTGCCTCTCGAGCGGGAATCAACCACTAGCCCGGATAATTCACACTCTGATTTGTCATCGTGAGCCCGGGAAACGAGGGCGTGGCGATCCAGCTGGATGGATTGCTTCGGCGCTGCGCACCTCGCAACGACAAGGTAATAATAGCCGTACCCAGCGTGTAGAGCGTTCACGCCAGAGGGTGAAATATTCCGGCTGGCGGACTGACACTAATCACCTTTTGTCCACGCCCCGTCAGCTCACGGCACTTCGTAGACTTCCACAATCGCAATGCCGCCACCACTCGGGCCGCCGCTGACCCGCACACTATATTGACCCGGGGCGACCGTTACGAGCAGCGCCGCGTCCCTGCTGGAGGCGTTAGCCAACGCAAAGGCACCCACCGAAGTAAACCCCGCACTCAGCGTGCCGGTGCCCGCCCAATCATTGTTTTCATCAATCATCAGGCCTGTTGTATTGTCGAATAACTCCAGCTTCGGGTCGACCATGACCCCGGGGATATTGAAGGGAGGAAGTCCGAGGGTGGGTCCAATCGCGCGCACAAGCACCGTTTTATGGGTCGTACCATCGATCACAAAACCCACGGTGAGCGTCGTACCGGCACCGATCTGCTTTAACACGGACGCATTGACGAAACGCGGCGTAGTCGACGTAAACACCGTCCCCGGTGTGGCATCGTAGAGTTCTGCGATCACGGCGCCGGCGCCAGCACCACGGTCACTCACCTGCAATGTATAGTTTGCCGGAGCCAGCAGCGGCTGGGAGATACCGGCGTCCTTCGACGTAGCCGCGGCATACGGAAACGCGCCCACCTGGGCAAAGGCGGCAGTAAGCGCCGGATCGCCCGTCCAATCGTCATTGGCCGCGACCGTGACTCCCCGCTCCTGTTCAATGAGCACCAGTTGCGGATCCGGCAGCACCCCGGCCACACCGAGTTGAGTCAACGCCGGGCCGGCCGCGCGGCCCACGATTGCCTTTGGCCCGCTGGTGCCCGCGCCGCCAATGGCCACGCCCATCGTCATGACTTCACCTTCGGTCAACGGTGCGAGAACCGAAAGATTGATGATCCGCGACCTCAGGGGGAAGGAAGGTTTTCCGACCACGTCATTCGAATTGTACGGATCAGAGCCGGCGAGGTATTCGGCCAGGTTGTTCCGGCCATCCCCGTCGGTATCGAGCAGCCCGTCAGCAGGGTTACTCACGTCAAAGCCCTGGGCAAATTCCCACGCATCCGGAAGGCCGTCGTTATCGCGATCAGCATTGAGCAGCGGGTTCACGGCGCCTGGCGTCGGTAACATCATAACGAAAATGTTCGCGGAATCCACCGCACGGCCCTGCGCAACGTCCGTACGCTGCGGACCATAAACGACCTGATCGATCACCGTCAGCGCCGGGGAAATAAAACCAATCTCACCCTGTAATGCCGACAGGCGGAAGGTCACCTCGTTCGTCCCTGGCGATGTATCGCCATCCGCTTTAAATGAAAGAAACCCACCACGCTTAATAAACGTGAGCGGGCGAATCGGGCTGCGGTCCGGCCAACCGGCAACATTATCCGTCAAATAGTGGCCTCCGATGTCCACCGGGAGCAAGCTTGAATTGTACAATTCAATATAGTCACTTTCGGCAAGCCTGACGCCGTCAGCCAGCCACTCGTTAACCGTCACACCCCTTGAAGGCGAACGCGGGGCGAGTACATTGGCGGCTCCAAAAGTCGCCTGGCACAGGGCCCATGAACCATCGACACCGCGGCCAATGGAGTAGTCCGCGAGCTGCTGGCCCCAGACCACGCCATCCGCAATGCCGCCGCCGGCCGCAGCACTGCGGGTAAGCGTGAGATCGTCGCCGCTCGCGCTGAGGGCAAATCCAGTTCTCGTTACCGGCACCGATTCGCTGCTGCTCGCGTAAATCACGAGGTAGGCACCAGGGGCGAGTATCGTGCCGACAGGGAACGTGTATTTAAAGGGAAGCGTCGCATTATCTGTCAGACCCCATCCACCGAGGTCAATGGAAGCATTGCCGACATTCGTGAGCTCGATGAGATCGGGAAAAACGGTGCCGAAACCCGCCGTGTTCGTGTTGCTTGCGAGCACTTCGTTGATCCGAACGATGGCCGCGGCGACAGGCGGAATATAGGCGGCATCGACAGTCCACGTCGCCCGGCTGATGCGGGCATTGGCGCCGAGATCGGGACTATCCTGGTAGGTATTCGCATCGTTCTTCCCAATGACATCCAGAGTGCGCATCCCGTTCGCAAGGCCCGCGAGCACGAGCGGCGTGCCGATCGCGGTCTCCGCACTCCATGCTCCAGAATCGAGCCGCCACTTGTAGTGCGTCCAGCCGGAGCCGTTCGGAAATTGAGCGGAGGCGGCTGGGATGTCCGAGCCGGCCATCAGCGGTCCGACCGTGATGGTCGCGACCGTCGCACGGGTGGTACCGGAGGGCGCACCGCTGAGGCTAACCCCGAGAGGACGAATGCCACCTTTGTCCGTACCATTAGGACCCGTGCCGCGGGCAGGCGAGGACGCATCGAGACCGAATTGCTGCCGGATTTGCGCCGCGATGCGACGATAGTTGTCCTTGGTCGGAGTCGGGATATTCGAAACGCCGGTCACGGCGTTCACGTTCACGTCACGGAGCATGGCGGCTGCACTTGTATTACCACTGCCGGGGCCTTCCCAGGTCATTCCGGGAGGAAGAAGGTTGTTGTTAAACGTGACCCGTTCCGAGACGCTATGGTTGCGGACCAGTTTTTCGGCGGAGTGGATGATATTGCCTTCAACATACATTCCCCGCGCGCGAGGAACGCCGTCGTCTCCAAAGTTTAGTACCGCGGGCAGAAAGACATCGGGCCGGTTGATAATATCCTCATGCCGCTCCTCGCTGCGACGTGAGTTTTGATCCACGACAGTATTGTTGAGGAAGGTGAAGAAGTTCCCCTCCTTCGCAGTCATCGCCTGATCCACGTCGAAAAACAGATTTCCGACGACAGTAATTTCCGAGGTCTGTCCGCCGCTGTTACCTCCGCTCACGGCGCTCGCCGAGTCCGGCGAGCCCGCGCGATGGACGTGCATGAAGATATTGCCCTCGACCCACGCATCCGTGCCATCGATGTCGATCTGGTCGTCATCCGATCCGATGAAGACGTTATTATAAAGCTGGAGCAGGGCGCCAGGCCGATTGCCGGAGGTAAAATCTATGACGTCGTTGTAGTTACCCGGCATACTGTGGGTTTTCCCAAAGAAAGAATCGCGAATGATGGCGCGACCGCCGGCCGGGGTGGATCCGTAGCCTTGAATTGCCTCGAAATACGAATTTGCCCGCGCCGTGGGAAAAATACAGTTGCTCACGATGAAGGAGCCACCGTTGAGCTGCAGGTAAACGGCATCGTTGCGCAACCATTCGCAATTATCGAGAATTACGTTCGAGTTCGTCCCGCAAACCACCGCCGGGCTGCCACCAAAATTGAAGGACACATGGTAGAAGTGCGTTTCCGGCGCTCCGGCCGCACCATTGATCGTGATCGTTCCACCATTGCTCGCCGCTCCGGGAGCCCGCGTAAAATGAATCGACTTCTCCGCCGTACCTTCAGCGATGATACGACCGCCGGCCGCAACGGTGAGGCCAGCACCTGAGGCCAGATAAATCGTCGTGCCCGGTTCAATCGTAAGCGTCGCACCGTTATTTACAGTGAGCGTTTCAGTGACGTGGTAAGGCCCGCCCGCAGCCGTCCACGTGGTCGCTGCTACGATGTTACCCGACACGTTCGCCACACTGCTATCGTCGTACCACACTTCATAGTAGGTTCGCTCAATCTCGACGTTTGTGGCGTCGAAGGCCTGAATGAACAGCCGGTTGAGACCCGGCTGGAGCACAGCATTCGAGAGCGACCACTCCCCGATCGCGACCGTATAACTATTCGATCCCGCCGCAGTGGTCTCCACTTTCCATGGAACGTAGGTCGCCGCGACGCCATTGACCGTCACCCGCTGCGTCCGCGCGGGATCAGATTTCCCAATGAGATTGCACGTCCCCGGGGTGGTCAGGAGATATCCCGACGAGGGGGCGCGCGCCGGTCCACTCGTGACGCTCAAGCCGGAACCCACCAGTCCGCTCACGTAGGCGTGGCGCGAGGCGTACCATGCCTTGCGATCGGCAATGCGAGCCGTGCCTACAACTCCCGTGAGAACCTGATCGATCAGCACATTAAAGTTCGCGACCGAGAGCGGGCCGCTGAGCAACGCTTGGAGCTTTGCAAAATAGATTGGGCCGAATGTCGGGTGGCGCAGGAATGGATACAGTACAGTCGGGGTAAGCGCGGCGAAGTTACCCGAGCCATACTGGATCATCTGAAAAATATTCCCGGTCGCACTCGCCGGGGTGTCACCGTCGCCAAAGATCGTATCCAGGTCGTACGGGATCAGCTTGGCGCGGGCGGCATTTACGCCAATGTAGAGGGAGAAGTCGTCCCCGTAACCGTTGCCGAGATTCGTCTCCCCATTGCCAATGAGCGCCGCCGCGGCAAACCACGTCATCCACTGGTCGACATCGACGGTGGCCCGCACTGACGCCACGTAGTCTGCATCCCAATTGGGCGTCGCGAGCAACGTGGTGAAATGCCCTTTGGCGAGCGATCGGGTTAAGCCGATGAGATCGCTCCAGTTATCCTCCGATGCATTCGTGCCCTTTGAATATACAGTCCGATAGGGGTCGGCCCCGTTTAATCCAGCGGGTGCAAGATAAGTAAAGTCACCTTCCTGAAATGGCGGCGAGTCGGTGCGCCGAACGCTATAAAGATTACCCGTGCTATCGGTTGGAAAATGATGGTCGGCGAAAACGGAATCCAGAACCTCATTACAGACATAGAACCCGTAGCTAGGCGCGCGAATGCTGCCTCCGGTCGGATCCACATTATTTACCCGAATCTGGATCGCACGGGACTCTGCGACGGTTAACCCCGCGCGACGCATGAAAGCGCTGCCAAGGAGCTGCAGATAACTGTATTGCGCGTTGAAGTTCAGCCCGGTGCGGCCGTTCCAATTCCAATCATTCGGGATCGCCACGTTAAAGCTTTGCGGCTGCAGGTTGGCACTACCGTGGCCCCGGTTCCTCACGCCGGTCAAGTAGCGCAGTTCCGTGCCGGTGCCGTCGACCGTGATAAAGGTGGCGTTGAAGCGGGAGTGACTCGAAGAGCCGGCTCCCAGGTTTATAGTAGCGAGCGTCGTGCGATCGCTGGCTCTCATCACCATGCGGTAAAGTGGCATCGCCCGCGCGATCGTCGTGCTCTCTACCTGGTAGAGACAGTTCTGCGACTGCTCCGCCGCGAAGGGATCACCCTCCTGTGCGTTGTTCAGCGCCGGCGCCGGCCAGGTACGGGTAAGCGATCCCTCCTTCGCGGAAACGTAGAACTCCACGATTGTATCGTTAGCCTCGGCGGGAAGCTGCGCGCCGAAGACCTTGTCACCCGCGATGCGATCGTGGTGCGCGCCGTCGTCAAACATCGGTGCCGTCGTCCAACTCGCCGCACCGTCCTTGCGATAGCTGACCGTCACGATCACCTCTGCGGCATGATCATCAAGCACGGTGGCATTCACCGTCACAGCCTGCGTGCTCGTAGGCACAAGCGGAAAATGCCGCACGTCGCTCACCACCGGCGGGATGTTCCCCGCGATGATACTGTTCGCCTCGCCCGGGGTGCCCTCCGCCTTCATGCTCGCGCCCCAGTTTTGCCCAACATTATTGTCGAAGCCCGCGCTGATCAGCTCCAACGATTTTCCATCGCCATCAGCTGGGCTGCGCCAGCGCCAACCGCGGTGCCCGTTGTCCAGGTCCTCGCGTTCGCGCACGGCCCAGTCGCCATCGTCGGCGTAGTCCACCTGATCGATCGTTACGCCCCGATTGTCCTTCAGAACAATGGAGTCCGCGGCGTTCGAGAGCTGGCCCGTCCAGGCCGACACCACGTTTTTGACCGTCGGATATTTCACCGCGAAACTTGTACCGTCCGCCGTCACGACGAGGTATCCACCCGCAGGAAGGGAGACGTCAGGAAATACAAAGGTGACACCACGGGTGAAGCTCCAACCATTCAGGCTCACCGGTGCCACACCCGGGTTGTAAAGCTCGATGTACTCCTCGGACGTCTTTTCGGACGCGGGATGATACATGATCTCATTGATCACCACATCCGCGCGGAGAAGCGCAGGCAGGATGAAGGCGAAAAGCGAAAGAAGTGGACGTTGCAAAGGTGGAGGGCGTTTCGCGCGGGGGGCGTGATAAGAGGCCTTTCGAGCCATCTGCGGTCCGGTCGCAGGCAAAAATAGCGTAAAACTCTTCCATTCGGTGGCCTATTTTAATGAGTTCGCGGCGAACGTGATCTCCTTTCTGGGTAACACCTGGCGGTTTGTGGTCGCAAACGAAGGCCTGCCGGGAGCGCAGCCGGGGCGGAGGCCGCCCGAATGTGGCCGATCCGCCCGTGGTTAATCCGACGTCGGCCAGGCGTTCCCGCGCGGGCACTCCGCACGCGTGAACCATCCCACGTTCTGCCAAGGCGAGCGAACCCGCGGGGTGGGTTGCGGGAGTTGCGATGCGGGCGCCGCCGGACGCCGGCCAAAGCCCCGGAAGAAGGGCGCGCGAAAATACTCGGTGCCGCCCAGCCGCACGCCTTAAAACATCGTCTCGGTCACAAGGGTCGAATTCAACACGCGCGCGACGTCGATCATCAGCTCGGCGTCGGCCACGAGGCGCTCAACGTGCTCACCGGGATAGCCGGCCCAATATTTCAGATCATGCAGGAAGGCCGCAGGGTAAAGGCTGACGCCCTGCCATTCGTCCGGCCACGCCGAGCAACCGTCACTCTTGAAAGGCAGCAAGGGTGGGTCGCGCTCGATTTTCGCCCACAGGGCATGAAGCCCAAACTGCGCGTAGAGCTTCTTGATCGTGGGCAGGTCAACCGGCTCGTTCACCGCCGGCAACGCGATTGCCACCACGACAGTCTCGGCAGCCGCTGACCCTCGGTGAGCCTCCGCTCCTTTACTCCCTGACAGGAATGGCACGAACACCAAAATGGCAGCAAGGAGGAGCGGTTTCATGACTGATGAGATCGGATACTAAAAACCAATGGACGGTCGCCGCGCAGCCAAGCGCTCGTTTTCATATATAAGCCGCAAGGCGGCCAATCTGATCGTCACAGATCAGATTAATCGGACGATGGCACTGCTGAAAAGGCCTAAATGGCAGAAGCTTCGACGGGAATCGAGTTCAGCAACAGGCAGGAATGCCTGTGTCACATTTTTGCGGCGATCACGATTTCGCATGTTCATTCGCATAAAAAGTATGCTGGATTATCGGCCGTGAATCGCTAGTCCTCCCGTGCTAGAGCAAACCCCGGAGCATCGTGCCCTGTGTGCGACGCGCCGGATCTTACCCAGTCCCTGCCTGATTAATGACCTCTAAACCTGTGTCTGCCCGCTTGGCGTGTCCCGCGCCGAGGCGAGTTCTCCTTGCCGCCCTGCTCGCCCTTTCGGCCAGCGTTGCGTTCCCTCCCACTGCCTTGGCCGCCCAAACGACCGCGACTGCCTCCAGCGGCGTCATCACGGGCATCGTGACCAACCGGACCACCGGAAACGGCCTTATCGGTGCCCGCGTCGAGATTCCAGCGCTGAACCTCAGCGCCCTCGTCGACAACACTGGCCGCTACTTGCTGAACGTGCCTCCCGGCACCCATTCGCTGGTAATCAGCTACACCGGTCTTGATACGCAGAACACGGAAATCAGCGTCGCCTCGGGTCAGTCGGTGCTCCGTAATTTCGACATGAGCAGTTCCATTTTCATGCTCGATGCCTTTAAGGTGGCGAGTGAGAAGGAGGGTTTGTCCGCAGCCATGACGCAGCAGCGCAACGCCGACAATCTGAAGAACGTTGCGTCGATGGATGCACTGGCCGATCTGCCCAATATGAATGCGACCGAGCTGGCGATCCGCCTCCCCGGGGTGACGTTCGCGAATCCAGGCGATGAAGTCGTCGAAGAGATCAGCGTCCGCGGCATGGGTTCCGGCATGACCTCCATCACGATCGATGGCGGCGGGATGTCCTCCTTTAGCGCGCAAAATCGCAGCACTCGCATGACCGCTTTCACCGGCAATATGTTCGAGTCCCTCGAGCTCACCAAGGGTCAGACTCCCGATCGCAGCGTCGATTCACTCGGTGGCGGCGTGAATTTCAAAACCCGCTCACCGCTCTCGATGCGCGAAAAGCGTCGCGTCAGCTACAACTTCACCGCCCGCACCGCCCCTTCCTTCACCGACCACGTGCCCCTGCGCGAGAAGCACCGGACCCACGGGCTCTTCAACGTGTCGTACCAGGAAAAGTTCGCGGTCTTCGGCCATGATACGGAAAACCTCGCGGTCTCCGTGAACGGTTTCTACAGTGAAAATGCCTTCGGTTTCTTCCGGACCAATCGCGATTTCCAGCAGACCAACAACCAACCGGCCTATCTCTGGGATTATCGCACCCAGGATAATTACAACAACCGGACGCAGCGGAGCCTCAGTACGAAGTGGGACTATCGTCTCAACCGGAACAACCTGTTCAAGTTGAACCTGATTTATAATGACGCGCCTGAGCCGATGCGCCGTCAGTATCAAGTGCGTGCCTTCGCTGGAAACGCCACCACCGTACCGGGCAACACGACTGGA
>CAYVDZ010000154.1:3051-9513 GCA_964450575.1 uncultured Opitutus sp. | reverse complement strand
AGGCATCAGCCGATGCGGTTCCGTTTCGGCCTCGTAATTCACGCCGGCCAAGCCAAAGCCGAAGAGCTTCAAGAACTCGGTTCGATAGCCTGCGATGTCGGTCTCGGCGGCGAGGGTTTCCGTGGTGACGCGCGGCCAGATTTCGCGAACCGCTTGCTGAATTTCGGACCTCATTTCCCAGTCGTCGATCCGCACACGGCCGGCTTCGTCGAACGTCGGCGTGTGGCCGTTATACATATGGGTGAAGAACAGCCGTTGAATCTGTTCGATGCAGCCCTCGTGCGTTCCCGCCGCCTTCATGATCTTATAAAGAATCGAAATATAGAGCGGAACGACCGGAATGGCGGAACTGGCCTGGGTCACGAGCGCTTTGTTGACCGAGATGAACGCGCGTCCGCCGCGCTTCAGTTTCAAGAGGGAGTCGATGTTCCTGGCGGCGCGTTCGAGATCGTTTTTGGCCAAGCCGATGGTGCCGTTCTTGTAAATGGCCCACGTCACTTCGGGTCCGATATAGGAATAAGCGACGGACTGCGCGCCGGGAGCGAGGAGGTTGGCGTCGGAGAGGGCATTCATCCATATCTCCCAATCTTCGCCACCCATCACTGCGAGCGTATCGGCGATCTCCTGCTCATTAGCGGGTTCGATCGTCACCTCGGTCACGATTCCCTTGTCGGTGTCCACGGTCTTGTTGGTGTACGACGCGCCCACGGGCTTGAGCGTGGACTTGTGGACGGCTCCGGTCTTGGGATGCGTTCGGCGCGGTGATGCGAGTGAATAGACGACAAGATCGATTTGACCGAGGTCAGCGCGAATCAGGTCAAGTGCCTGCTGCTTGATTGCGTCGGAAAAAGCGTCACCGTTGATGTTCTTCGCGTAGAGACCTGCGGCATGAGCGGCGTGGGTGAAGGCAATGGTGTTGTACCAGCCTGGCGTGGCAGGGCGGCCTTCTTCGGACGGGCGCTCGAAGAATACGCCTAACGTAGCCGCATTCGAACCGAACGCAGCGGTGATCCGGGAGGCGAGCCCGTAGCCCGTGGAGGAGCCAATCACGAGGACCTTCTTCGGTCCGCCGGAGAGCGCCTTCTTCGACTTTACCGAGTCGATCCATTCCTGCACATGCGCGGCGCATCCCTCGGGATGGGACGTGACGCAAACAAATCCGCGGACCTTGGGTTTCAGTATCATCGCTAGAGGTTTCTTGGACGGGGAAGCGCGTGACAAGGTCCAAGTAAGGACCAGTCCGCCGAATCGTGTCACCCGACCGGCAACCCAAGTGTCCGTGCGTTTCGGAACCGGCGTTCCGGTTTATTTCCCGAGCAGCACGAACGGACCTTCAGCCTTCGGCACGCCACCCTTGCGTTCGAGCGTGACCGCGAATGCGGCGACTGCTTTGACGGGCTGGTTCGGCTTAAACGTAAACCGCGCATCGCCGCTCAGTGGGTCAACCGTGAAGACGCCGCCATCGACGGGATTCTCGTACTGAGGGTCGACTACCCACAGTTGATAATCCTGAGAGGGGAGGAGGGCGGGCAATTTTTCGACCTTCAAAACGCCCTCCTGATTGGCCGGATTCCAAACCGCAGCAGCTAAAGCGGCTGGCGAATTCTTGGCGATCGAAGCGAGAATCGTAATCTTATAATTGGCGAGATCCTGCTGGACCCGCATGTCCTCGGTGAGCTTCGCGACTCGGTTCTGTTCTTCGCCCAGCTGGCGGGTGAGATCAACCGAAGCTCCCGCGAGCGCATCGACGCGTTGCGAGAGCGCGGCGATTTGCGACTCGCGTTCGTTGACTTGGTTCTGAGCGGCCGCGAGTTGGCGATCCCGATCCGCGAGCTGGGGTGAAACCGCCTCCAACTGCGTCTGAACCGTTTGGAGCTGAGTCGTCGTGCCGGCAAGCTGTTGCTGGAGGTTTTGACGCTCGCGCACGGTCACGATGCGCTCGGCCTCGAGTTGTTGACGCGTGTTTTGGAGTGCGATGTCGGCAAGCGCCTCGCGATCACGGATGAGGGCAAGCTCGCTCGAGGATGCGAAATAACGCTGACCCGACCACGCAGCGACCACGGCGAATCCGGCGGCAATCGCCCAAGGAGCGAACTGCCAGAAGGACGCCGGCGGCCGAATAACGTTTTCCGCCGGAGAAGGCGCGGTGGTCGGACGAGTTTCCATCGACGAGATCGAGGATAAAATGCGAACGCGCAGGGCAGGCGGCGGGGGAGTCGCGACCGAGTATGCCAAGCTCGCGGAGGCTGCCCGCAACTCGCGTACCACCACTTGAAGCTCAGGGTCGCGAGAGAGAGCGGCTTCGAACTGTGCCTTCTCCCCACCTTCGAGCAAGTCGACGGCGTAGAGCGCAGCGCGTTCTTCGTTACGTTCGTCGATCATGTCCGGAGCGCGAGCGAGTCGCGAAGTTTAAGCAGCCCCCGGCGAATGCGGGCTTTGACGGTACCGAGCGGCTCCTGCAATTTACGGGCGATTTCTTCCTGGGTGAGTCCGCCAAAAAAAGCCAGTTCGACCGCGCGTTTTTGTTCGGCGGGCAGGGTGGCCACCGCCTCGCGAACGGCGCGAGCCTCGTCACCGCTGGCGGCGACATCACTTGCGGAAGCGGCCCCGGAGCTGCCGTCCATTCCGAGATCGGAGGGCGCACTTTCGGCAAGAAGCTCCGTGCGACGCCGGCGCATCCGGACCCGATCAATGGCACGATTGCGTACTAAGGTCACCATCCACGAGAAAGCATTGCCGCGACTGGGATCGAAACCAGAAGATTTTTCCCACAAAGTGATGAACGCATCGTGCACAACGTCCTGAGCCTCAGCTGGCTCGCGGACGATCCGCAGCGCGGTGCCATAAAGCGGACGTGAGAAACGATCATAAAGCTCGCCCAACGCTTGCCGGTCTCCGGCCGAAATCCGGGCCAACAGTCTGCCATCGACTTGTTCGCGATTTTCCGGTGGCTGAGGATCGGCTGAGATTTGCGTAGTCATACGTCCGCACCAACCCTTGGCAAAGTGGCGTAGAGGCTCCGCCCCTGCGTAAGCAGTTGCCCCGGAGAAGCAGGATAGAAGCGTGGACATTTCCCTTTCATACGTGCGTCGACCCAAATGGGATGCAGGGCCGCGCGTGATTGGCGAGGCTTTTTGGCGGCGCGATGTTCTGGAACCCTACAAGACGACGTATCCGATCAATCCCAAGACGATGAGCGTGACCAAAGTCACAAGGATCGTTCGCTCAAGCTTGGTGATGGACAAGGGCATGATTGCAGGACCAAGCGGCGCGCCGAAATCGACAAGACGCGAGCTCCATTGCACCCCAATTCAGAGGGTAGCCCGTGCCGGAATGGCCGTCCGCACGCTGGACGGGTGCGGTAGCGTCCGAGATCGAAGCGGCCACGTTCCATTCCTGGAAGATGGCGGTGGCGCTCAACGATCAGACTTTCACCAGAAAGAGGTCAGGGTGCATCCGGCCTTCGGCAACTTTGTTGACGGTGCCCGTCATCATGATCGAAAACCCCTCGCCGATTTCGATGCCGATCTGGCCGCCGGGCATGTGAACGGTAAGCTCACGATCGACCAGTCCGAGACGGAACGCCACGGCCGCGGAAGCGCTGGAGCTGCTGCCGGAGGCAAGAGTGTAGCCGGCGCCACGCTCCCAGATCTCAATCTGAATATTTTTCCGATCAATGACCTTGAAAAACTGCACGTTCGTCTTCCGCGGGAAATTGGGGTGCGTTTCGAAACGCGGACCAAACGTGTGGGCGAGTTCGGGGGAAATCTCCGGCAAAGGAATTACGCAGTGCGGATTGCCGATGGTGGCGGCGCAATAGGTGAACTCACGATCGAGAACCGTGATCTTCTCATTGAGGACCTCCCGCGCCGCCCCAGGGATGTTCACAGGAATTTTGGCGCTGTCGAAACTAACACTCCCCATTGCGATCGTGATCAGGCGTCCGTCTTCTTTGATCACGGAACGGACATTGCCGCCGGGCGTTTCGATGGAGAACTCGGGGGTCTTGACCAAGCCTTGGTCCCAGAGAAAGCGGGAAAAAATGCGGAGTCCGTTGCCTGATTTTTCCGCTTCGGAGCCGTCGGGATTGAAGATGCGCAGGCCAAACTCGCTCTGGGTCGACGGAAGCGGACCCCAGAGAATACCGTCGGAGCCCACGCCAAAATTGCGGTGACATACCACCCGGATTTGCTCGATGGTCGGCTGGCCCTGCCACGACGGGAAATCGGCTGGATCAAGGACAATGTAATCGTTGCCCAGAGCATGGTATTTGTGGAAGCGCATGGAGCGGAGGAATTGCCCACGAATCCGGCCAAAATGCACGAAGATTTTTGAGTGCAAACATTCCCGCCCACGTCACCCCGGCGCATAACGGTGCACGGAGACGGCGGCGCAAAGAGGAGCGTCCCAACGTGAGGCGGCTGCCAGCCGCGCGTGGCCCGGATAAACCTCAAAGAAACCCAGAGAGCATCTTGGGCCCCAGTTCTCCGGCGAACGAACTTCAGCCCACCGCGACCGGGTCTGATGAGGTCGGGGCAGGTTCCGGATCGACGTATCCAAACAGTCGCCGCTTCTTGATCGCGAGCGCCACGGTCGGCGGAACCATCTGTTCCCAGATTGGATCCGCTTCACGGATACGCTGCAGCACATCGCGCGAAAAGATTCCGAGCACGTCCCGGTCGAAACCGACCAGGGTATCGATATAGTGATTTTCGAGCAGGTGATCGTAGAGATTGCGCAAATGCGGGGCGACGTGAACGTTCTTGGCCGTGATCAACACGTTGGCTGCAAACGCATGGCCCACATGTGAACCCGGAGCAGCGACCCCGCCGACGTTCAGATAGCGATCGAAGGCTTCCTGCCGCATTGGATAGACGTACAGCTTCACCGCGTTCTTGAACATGCGTCCGAACGACTCGAGAATTCCGCCTTCCAAGTGTTCGTAATATTTCTCGTTGAAGATCTCGAGCAGGTTATTGATGCCCATCGACACCCCGATCATCTCCTTCGTGTAACGGCGGAAGTAGGACGTTAGCCGATAATACTCGGAGTAGTTGGAAATCATCGTGGCGAAGCCCAGTTCGCCCAACAAATCGACCCGCGAAAGGAAATCCGGCGCGTCGAGTTCTCCCGCCGCCAGCAGGTTGTTCATCGTGATTTCCATGATCACGACCACGTCTTTGCCTTTGACGTCCGGCTCCTGGACGAACTGGGCCGTGGCACAGTTGAGCATGTCGACATTCACGTGGGTGACCGGGCGGAAACTGCCGCGCTCGACCAGAATGGCCTTCTTATAAAGAACCTCGGACGGCTGCAAAACGTTTCCCTCCGGGCCAAACATCACGGCGTTGGTCAGACCGTGCTGCACGAGGTAGAGCGACATCAACCGGTTATCCACCTGCGCGAAGGCCGGACCGGAAAACTTGAGCATGTCCACTTCGAGGCGCTCGATGCCGAGGTTGTCGACGAGCGACTCGATAAAGCGCTTCGGATCGTCGCGGTAATAGAACGCCGCGTACATTAGATTGGTGCCGGCGACGCCCAACGCGTCCTGCTGCAGCACGTTTTCCTTATCCCACATCCGCACGTGCAGCACCACCTCGCTGGGAGCGCTGCCTGGTTCACTTTGGAAGCGGACGCCCAGCCAGCCATGGGCATCGTTGGACGCGGTTTTGAAACCTTTGGTCGCAACCGTATCGGCGAAGACGAAGAAATGGGTGCGCTCACCCCGCTGGGCGGCGAGCCTCTCAATCAGCAAATTATATTCGTGGTCCAGCATCAGCCCGAGCCGCTCTTGCGAGACATAACGCGGCGCTTTGCCATAAATGGCGTCGCTGAAGTTCATGTCGTACGCCGAGATCGTCTTCGCCACCGTTCCCGCCGCTCCTCCGGCCTGGAAGAATACCCGTGCGACTTCCTGGCCGGCACCAATCTCCGCGAACGTGCCATAGGCACGCTCGTCGAGATTAATGGTGAGCGCCTTGCGGTTGGTGGTGAGCAGTTCTTTTTTCTCACTCATAGCATGGACATTGATTGGGTCTGATAACGGCGCAATCCGATCGTTTCTGCAGTTTCCATTCCAAATCCAACGGAGATTGCCGCCGATTCAGGGAGTGGGTAGGAGCCCTCCCGGTTCGCATCGGAAGCGGAGCTTGCTCGATTGATCGAGGTGAGATCGGACGTCCATAGGCCAGACGTCATTCGTGCAAATCCGGCTTGTTTGACGGACAGATGGAGCGATAAAGCCACGGGAATTCGGCTCATCACCGCCCTTCATCTTCCTTTCTACTGGAGGAACCGGAGAAAGCGGCTACGGTGCGCGCGATCCGCATGAAGAATTTTTTCACCTCGACGTTGGGTGCGCTCACCGCGCTGGTTATTTTCAGTGTCGGTTGCCTGGTCTTGCTGCTCGGGTTCATGGCAGCGATGGCGGCCTTGGGGGCGGCCGACAAGGCCCGGGCG
>CAYVDZ010000154.1:0-3041 GCA_964450575.1 uncultured Opitutus sp. | reverse complement strand
GGGGTAACGCGTGGCTCATATCTCGTCTTTGACTTGTCCACCAACATTTCCGACGCGCCGCCACGGGTCGACCTCAGTTTTTTCGGGGCGAAGAACGACACCGTCCAGCTCCGCGCCGTGACTCGCGCGCTGCGACAAGCGGCCCAAGACGACCGAATCCTCGGCGTATTTATCACCGGCGACCTCTCGCCCGCGGCGTTTGGATCCGGCTACGCCGCCCTCAAAGAAGTACGTGAGGCGTTGGAGTCGGTCAAAGCGGCCGGCAAACCGGTCAGCGCCTACATCACGCACGCGAACACCAAGAGTTACTATCTGGCATCGGTCGCCGATGATTTGGCGATGGACCCTTACGGTGTCATCATGATGCCCGGCCTCGCCAGCCAGCCTGCATTCTTTGCGGGAATGTTGGATAAATACGGCGTTAACGTGCAAGTGACGCGCGTCGGAAAATACAAGTCGGCGGTCGAGCCGTTTACCCGCACGGAGATGAGTCCGGAGAATCGTGAAGAGGTTCAGAAGCTCTTGAATGATATCTGGGGCGATCTCCTCGCGGACATCGCGCCGAGCCGAAATTTGATGCCGGCGCAGCTTCAATCTGTGGTAAATACGGAAGGGCTGCTGCGAGCCGATACGGCCAAGGCCAGTGGTTTCGTGGACCGAATCGCCTACCGCGATGAGATTTATGACGCGCTCAAGGTGAAGACCGGCAATGCGGGATCCAAGGAACCGTTTAAACAGATTGCGGTAACGGAGTATTCCAAGGCGATCCGGGATATCGCCGACTCCCCGAAACGCGATGGTAGCGTCCCGCGGACGCTCGGGCGGGCGGGACGCATCGCGGTGGTGTACGCCGAGGGCGAGATCGTTGACGGAGAGGGCGAGTCCACCGACATCGGCAGCACGAAATTCTCCCGTGAGCTGCGCAAATTGCGGCAGGACGATAATGTGAAGGCCGTCGTGTTGCGGGTCAACAGTCCGGGCGGCAGCGCCTCGGCCTCGGAAATCATCCAGCGCGAAATTCGGCTCATCAAGGCGGTGAAGCCCATTGTGATTTCAATGGGCAGTTACGCGGCATCGGGTGGGTATTGGATTTCTGCCTACGGCGACCGGATCTTTGCCGAATCGACCACGATCACCGGCTCGATCGGCGTCTTCGGGCTGCAATTCGACGTGGAGCGGCTCGCGAACAACTTCGGCGTTACCTTCGATTCGGTGAAGACCGGGAAGTTCGCCGACTCGCTGACGATTGCGCGGCCCAAGACGCCCGAGGAACTGGCGGTGCTGCAGCGGATGGTGGATTGGATTTACACGGAGTTCGTGGCGAAGGTCGCGGAAGGCCGAAACCTCACCCGGGAAGCGGTGGAGGAAATCGCCCAAGGCCGCGTGTGGTCGGGGACGGACGCATTGAGGGTTGGCTTGGTCGACGAGTTGGGCGGACTCGATGACGCGATCGCCTTCGCCGCCGAAAAGGCAGGGATCGTGGACAACTATCGACTCGTGGAATACCCGCGAGAGAAGGAAATCTTCGAGGTTATCCAGGAATACTTGTATGAGTCATCCCCCGAGTTCGCCCATTCGACGGGCTTGACGAGGAAGATTGCAGACCGCGTGGAAATGGAGTTGAAGATGCTTCGCACCTTCAACGATCCGAAGGGAATCTACGCCCGGATGCCGATGAACTTGTCGATCAATTGAGCCTTTCGCCCTCCATGTCTTCCACCCCCATTCTGATTCGTGATGTTGTCGCCACTGTCATCCCGGCAGGCGATGTCGTGACCTTGCCGAAGGACACCGAGGTGTTCATTGCGCAGACGCTGGGCGGCAATGTCACCGTGCGCACCGATCGCGGGCTCTTTCGCATCGCGAAGGAGAACGTTGCCGCAATCGCCGGCTATGTTCCGGCGGAGACCGGCGAGGAAGCCGTTACCGGCGAGTTCAGCCAACAGGCAGTCTGGGATTCGCTGAAGACCTGTTTTGATCCGGAGATCCCGGTCAATATCGTGGACCTCGGCCTGGTTTATGATTTGGACATCGAGCAGAAGCCTTCGGGCGGGCATGACGTGCAGGTGAAGATGACCCTGACCGCACCGGGATGCGGAATGGGCCCGGTGATCGCCGAAGACGCGCGGCAAAAAATTGCGGCGCTGCCAACCGTGGAGTCCGCCCAGGTTCACATCGTTTGGGATCCGCAATGGACCCCGCAGATGATTTCAGAGGCCGGCCGGCGCGTACTCGGCCTGGAGTAACCTCGGGAAGGGGGGACTGGAGGCGGGTGCTGCCGCGCCTCGGTCCGTTCCGCTATTTCTCGACGCCGTCCCGCCCGTAGAGCTCGGCAAGTTCGACCAGATAGCTGGCGGTGTTCTGTCGTAACGCCGCCAAGTGCTCCGGTCGATAGCGCCACGTCCAGTTTCCCTGGCTCTTGCCGGGGGTATTGAAACGTCCGAATGAACCCAGGCTGAGGAAATCCTGGAGTGGAATCACCGCGAGATTAGCGACCGAGGCGTAGCAGACGCGAATGAAGTCCCAGCCGATTTCCTGACCGCCAATTCGGAGGTAACGCCGCAGGTGATCCCGCGTTTTCTCATCGGTCGTCGCATACCAGCCCAAGGTGGTATCGTTGTCGTGGGTTCCCGGATACACGACGGAGTTGGCGCGCTGGTTGTGCGGCAGATAGAAATTGTCGGCGCCACCGCCAAACGCGAATTGTAAGACCGCCATCCCTGGGAGCCCCGTGGCTTCCCGGAGCGCGATCGTATCGGCGGTGAGCAAGCCCAAGTCTTCAGCGATGAGCTTCGCCCCGGGAATAGCGGCCTGCACCGCGCGGAAGAACGCGATGCCAGGTCCCAAAACCCACTGACCGGTGCGAGCAGTTGGTGCATCTGCGGGCACGGACCAATAGGCTTCAAACCCGCGGAAATGGTCGATGCGGACGACATCGCAGAGCTCAAAATTGGCCCGCAGGCGGGCGAGCCACCACGCGTAGTTCTCCTTGGCGTGAGCTTCCCAATCATAGAGCGGGTTCCCCCAAAGTTGTCCGTCGG
>CAYVDZ010000153.1:7313-9519 GCA_964450575.1 uncultured Opitutus sp. | reverse complement strand
GGCCTAGGCGAGTAGCCCCAAAGTGAAACAGACATTCCTGTCTATCCCTCCGGGAAAGGTCGACCGTATCCCCAAAAAACACATCAAGCAATACAGACAGGAATGTCTGTTTCACCGGGTTCCGCCGCGAAGAGCGCCCGCCAGTAACGCGCCAACGCCGGCAGGCCTCCGTCGCGCCAGCGCGCATTCACTGGCGCAAAATAACCGCCCCATCTCGTCAAGGTAACGCCGCCAACCGTCCACTCAACCCGGGCGTTTACCGCCAGCGTGAACCTACCTCCGAACGCCGCCGCCGAGGTCGTCGCCGACCAGAAGGAATTAGTCCGAAGCTGTCCGCCGTCGACCCCAACCGGGACCTAACCGCCAACCAGCGCGACGCCCAAGCGTCCGCCCTCGGCCTCGAGGCCCGCGATCGCTTGATCCAGGTGCTGGGTCCCGAGCACTTCGAAGCCTACAAACATCGCGGCGGCGGGTGGCTCGGCGCCGCCCTCAACCGCGCGCCCCGACGCCCTCACCGGCGCCCTGAACGATCGCGGAGGCGCGCCTCCGTGGTGGAATTTGGGTTTGATTAAACCTCTTCGATCTTCGCTCGCCGCAAGAACCAGCCGCCCGTTCGCCACACCCGCCATGAGCACGAACTCCGCTCAGAGCTTGTCGCGGGTCGACTTCCGCACCACGGTGGACTCCGCCCTTCCCCACCTTAGATGTCTCCTTTTTTCTCCTCGATGCTTCCGCTCTTCAAATCAGTCCTAGCCGCATCACTGTGCGCTGGATTCAGCGTCCCGGCCCTCTCGGCGCAAGAGCCGCTTGCCCTCGCCGCGCAGCTTCCCCCCGCTTCCAGCAACCCCGTGGATTTCGCGCGGGACATCCAACCAATCTTCGACACGAGCTGCGTCCAATGCCACGCCCACGGCAAAGCCAAGGGCAGCTTCAGTCTCGAAACCCGCGCGGACTTCCTCCTCGGCGGCGACACCGGTCCGCCGGCCATCGCCGGGAAAAGCAGCGAGAGCCTGGTCATCGAAATGATCTCCGGATTGTCTCCGGACCTGATCATGCCGCAAAAAGGCAAGAAGCTGACCCGCGATCAGGTCGCAACCGTCCGCGCCTGGATCGATCAGGGCCTGCCGTGGCCCGAGGAGATCACGTTTTTCAAGCCGCAGCCCGCCAACCTCAGTCCGCGCGAAGTCGCCCTGCCGGCCGCGAAGCGCCAGCTCGCTCACCCGCTCGACCGCCTGGTCGACGCGTATTTCTCTCAGAACAAAGTGAAATGGGGCAAGCCCGTGAATGATCGCACCTACGCGCGTAGGGTCTGGCTGGATACCATCGGTCTCCTGCCGCCGCCCGCGGAATTGGAGGCATTCGTCAGTGACCCCGCGCCGGACAAACGGGAACGACTGGTGCAACGCCTCCTCGCCAATGATCAGCAGTACGCCGAACACTGGATCTCGTTTTGGAATGACCTGCTGCGAAATGACTACAAGGGCACCGGCTATATTGACGGCGGCCGGAAACAAATCACTGGCTGGCTCTATACGGCACTCGCGCGCAATCTGCCGTACGATCAGTTCGTCGCGCAACTGCTGAACCCCAATGCCGAGAGCGAAGGCTTCACCAAGGGCATTCTCTGGCGCGGTGCGGTCAATGCCAGCATGGTGCCACCCATGCAGGCAGCGCAGGGAATCGCGCAGGTTTTCCTGGGCGTAAATCTCAAGTGTGCATCGTGTCACGATAGTTTTATCAATGCCTATACGCTCGAAGACGCCTATGGCCTCGCGAGCATCTACGCCAACGGCCCGCTCGAAATCGCCGAGTGCGACGTGCCGACCGGGCACACCGCCCGCGTGAAATTTCTCTATGGAGAATTAGGCGTCATCGACGATGCCTCCGGTCCGGAAGCGCGCAAAGCTCAGCTGGCCGAGATTATCACCGGCAAGAAAAACGGCCGGCTGCCGCGGACCATTGTGAATCGACTTTGGCAACGCCTGCTCGGCTACGGCTTGGTCGAGCCCGTCGACGAAATGGATCAGCCGTCCTGGTCTCCTGAGCTCCTCGACTGGTTGGCCGAAGACTTGGTCGCGCATGATTATAATCTCAAACATACCCTCGCCCGGATTCTCACCTCGCGAACCTATCAGTTGCCAGCCGTCAACGTGAACGAGACGGAAGAAAATTACGTCTTCCGCGGCCCCGCTGTGCGCCGCCTCAG
>CAYVDZ010000153.1:0-7303 GCA_964450575.1 uncultured Opitutus sp. | reverse complement strand
TACGGATGCCATCATGACCGTGGTCGGTTCGAACTACACCAAGGCCGATACGCGCTTCAATCGCCAGATTGCGCTGGGCGGCGGAACGCGCGAAGCCCTTCCGCTCCAGCCCCAATGGATTTGGGCCACTTCCGACGCCGCGACCAAAGCCCGGCCGGCCACCGTCGTTTTCAAACGCGAGGTGGTGCTTGATGAGCTCCCGACGGAAGCATCGCTCGCGATCGCGGCGGACGATAACTACGCCGTCAAAATCAACGGCAAAAACGCGGCCACCTCCGGCCGGCGCAACAGCACGATCGCGGAATACTTCGATCTCAAACCCTTCCTGCGCGTCGGCGCCAACACGTTTGAAGTCACCGCGGTCAATCTCCCGATCGACGACGGCAAATCGCCGCCCGAGCAGTTTGGGCCTGAATACGACAATCCCGCGGGGCTCCTGCTCTACGCGCGGATCCGGAGTGGTGCTACAATTAGCGACGTCGTCTCGGACGCGACCTGGTCATTCGCCATTCCGCGCCCGAAGCGCATTGTCGCGGGAGCTCCGCCTCCCGTTACCGGCGCCGAGAATTCGCCGCCCGTGATCGACCGATCCGGCATGGCGGTGGAACTGGGCGGCGTTGATCTCGCGCCCTGGCGGCTTGGTCCGTATTTTCTCGAGGTGGCTACCGCGGCGAAGGACACCCTTCCCGTCGAGCGGGCAGCGCTCGTGGCGGCGGATCCGCTGATGGCCGCTCTGGGCCGGCCGAACCGCGAACAGATCGTCACCGTACGCTCCGGGGCGGCGACGACGCTCCAAGCGCTGGAGTTGACGAATGGAGGCACGCTGGCCACCATCCTGAAAGACGGAGCCGCCAAAATCCTGACTGAACACTCGACCGCCCAACCGACGGCGCTGATTACAACGCTGTATCAACATACCCTCAGCCGCCCTCCCACTCGACAGGAACGTCGCGTATTGGAGCCGATGGTGGGCTCACCGGTGCAAGCTGAGGGCGTCGAAGATCTGCTCTGGTCGATCGCAATGTTGCCTGAGTTTCAACTGATTTACTAACCGGCCATGAACCTGAACCATCTCATTTCTCAAGCCGCGTTCCGCCGGAATCAACCCGAGTTGCGTACCCGGCGCGATTTCCTCAAGACCGCTTCCGCAGCCACGCTCGCAGCCCTGGCGGCGGGTGCTCCGCGTTTCGCGCGAGCGTCGGAACCGTTGGAGAAAATCACCGCGACGGCGGATCGCGTGATTGTCTTATGGATGGGCGGCGGCATGGCGCACACGGAGACATTCGACCCGAAGCGCTATACGCCCTACGCCACGGGACTCGATCCGAACGAGGTTCTCAGCACGTTCCCGGCGATTCCCACGAACGTCGACGGCATCCAGTTTTCCGCCGGGCTCGAGCATCTCGCGCAACTAATGGATCGGGGCACGCTCATTCGCACCATGCAGGCGGCCGATCTCGGCTTCATCCTGCATTCCCGGCATCAATTCAACTGGCACACGGGCTACGTGCCGCCACAAACCGTCGCCGCGCCGCATCTCGGCGCCTGGATCGCACGCACCCTCGGTCCGCTCGATCCGGCGGTCCCGGCCTTTATTAATATTGGGCAACGCTTCGATCTCGGCGAAGGCGAAGAATTAAAGGCATTCACGACGGCCGGCTTTCTCGGCAGCGAATACGGGCCGTTCAATGTTCCATTCCCGGATCAGGCGGCCAATGCGGTGCGTCCACCCGCCGGCATGAGCCCGGGGCGGTTCGCGGATCGCGATAAATATTACCGCCAGTTACTCGAGGCCAGCCCGGTCGCGCGTCACGGCAGCGGTTATCAAAAAGAATCCCTGCTGCGGTCGATGGACAACGCGCACCGCCTCCTGAGTTCTCCAGCGTCCAAGGCCTTTGATCTCGCGCTCGAGCCGCTCGAAAGCGTGCGAAAATATTATCCTAGCTATGAACGCGACATGCGCTTCGAAGCCCCGCGCGACCGCTTTGGCGGCAAATATGAAGAAGGCATGATCGGTCGTTTCGGGCTCGGCTGTCTCCTCGCCCGACGCCTCTGCGAAGTCGGCGCGCGCTTTATTGAAGTCACGACGGAGTATATACCGTTTTTGAACTGGGACACGCACGAGAACGGACATTCCCGTCTGATCGGGATGAAGCAGATGATTGATGCGCCGATCGCGCAGTTGGTGCGCGATTTGGAAGAGCGCGGACTGCTGGATCGCACGCTCATCGTGCTCGCAAGCGAATTCAGCCGCGATATGATGGTGGAGGGCAAGCCCGAGAAGGGCGTGAAAAACCAGGTGGATGTTCCTCAGGTCATCACGGATCCGAAACACTATGGCATGCACCGGCACTTCACGGCGGCGGGTAGCGTGCTGCTCTTTGGCGGCGGAATGAAACGGGGGCACGTGCACGGTGTGACGGCCGACGAGCGTCCCTGCCGGACGATCAAGGACCCGGTAAGTATAACGGACCTCCACGCCACAATTTATCGCGCGCTCGGCATCCCGGCGAACCACGGCTATGATGTGGAGAAGCGGCCGTTTTATGTCACCAACGATGGCGCCGGTAAGGCCGTCATGGATCTCTTCGCCTAGCGAGGCGTAGGCTCAGACCATTGAGATTAATACATCAATCAACCGCGGATTTCGCTGATGGAGCGGATGGTTGGAGGTATTCTCAGTCTTATCCGCGAGATCGGCGTAATCAGCGGTTAAAAAATCCGGGGTTGGGAAAACTTGATCTGTTCACAACACGTTTGGCCAATCAAGGTCTCTAGACCGACCTACTAAGCGATCGGTGATTTCAAGGCTCAGGGCGCGACCCCCAGACGGTCGCCCATCCGCGCGTACGTTTCCATTTGCTCCGCACTCTGCGCCACGATGTCAGCATCGAATCGGATGCGACCCGCTTGGAAAATGGTGATCACGCAGGAACCGCCGAACGCAAAAAGTCCCTTTTCCGCACCTTTCTCCACGACCCGACCCGGGACGAAACTCTGCTGAATGCTCCCGACGTTGGTGGCCCCGACCTCCACCATCGCCACGGTTCCAAACTGCGGCGACTCGATCAACGTCACGACGCGTTTGTTCTCCAGAAGATACTTGAGTCGTCGGCGCAATGCCAGAGGGCTGACGGAATACAACCAACCGGGAATCAAACGTGGTTCGCCGGGTTTGCCGCCCACCGCGAAGTGGAAACGATGATAATCGACCGGGCAAAGGCGGGAAATCAGCATCGCGCCTCCCGCAAATTTCTCCGCCAGCGAGGTATCGCCCAGGAGTTCCTCAAACGAAAACGTCGCGCCCTTCACATAGAATCCGGCGGCGGACTGAATATCCGGAAACGCGAGGTGCCGGCCGTCCGCCGGAAAGACCGCGACGTCCGCGCCCGGTGCGATGGGCCGCGCCTCGGGTTTCAACGCGCGATAGAAAAACTCATTGAAGGTTTTATAGTCGAACGGTGACTTGGCGAACTCGTCCACGTTCAAGCCGTAGTTCGAGATGAAGGGCAGAATCCGCAAGGCGCTCTCGCGCTTATTCATCTTGCGCCCGTACCACTTCGAGAAAAAGGCGCGCCGCGCCAGCAGCCAGACAAAGAACCGACCGCCCGGATTCTCATACGCAAACCGCACCCAGCGTTCCCCGAACACACGTTCGGTTTTCACGCTGCGGTCATAGCGATCGTAGTAATGTATCGGCTGGTCAGGCATGAAGGTACCACAAAACCCAACTTCGTCGCGACCTCAACGCGGTTCTTTGTGCGACGCCGCAGGGCCACCGGTAGTCGCCGGGGCAAACCCGCTGCAGGGCCCGGAGTTGACCGCCAAAAAAAATCCCGTTTCCCTACTGCCGTTCGGCCGCTCAACCGAAATACGCTTTGATTCATTAGCCGGCGCCGGACGCGCCTCACTCGGGTGCTTCGGTGTTGGTATAAAATTTGTTGAGCGTCTGTAATTTCAGGTGGTGCATCACCAGGCTCAAATCGGCGAATTTGGCGTTCGCCGCCGCGTCAGTATTCCCGAATTCCAAACGCTCTGACATGCGGTGGAAGCGCTCACCCAACGCGCGGTGTTCCTCGGTATCGCCCAGCTCGCGCAGCAACCGGCGCACTTTGTCCGCTCGCCGCCGGGCCTGTTTGACCAGCCGCAGTGCGACGGCGAACGTGATCCGACCCGCCTTCGCGTCTTTGAAAACGCCGCACTCGAAAACCCGGCATTGCCACGGTCGATCCGCGTAGACCCGGCAGGTACGATCCTCGCACAAGGCCGAGCACGGCTGCGGAAAGCGGGTGATGGGCTCCTTGCCGCGTGAAACCTTCACTGGCAGTCCGAGCGCTTTCAGCTTCGGCGCATCGTCGCTCGCTTCGAGTTTAACGAGGTCGAAAAGCGTGCCGTCGCAGCACAGCCCACATGCGAGGCAGAGTTGTTCACTTGAATTCACCGGCCCACTATCCAAAAGCTGGACGCTCGATGGCAAGCCAGGGCTCCATGAGGGGATCTCACGGCGGAAGCCGAACGGCCAGCGTTCAAACGCATCCTGGCCGAATTCTTGGCATGACCCCATGTTAACTATGACCCCCCGTTCACGCGGACGGCGTACCCACAAGATCAGGACGTGCGGTCGAGTGACGAGCGCCTCACCGTTCCGTCGATCCGTTTACGGCACTTCGTAAATCTCGAGCAGTGCGAGTCCGGTCGCGTCTCCCTTGCCGCGGACTTCCACGGTGTGGGCGCCTGGCGGCACGGTGATCAACAAGGCGGCGTCTTCGCTGCCGGCGCCGAGTTCAAAGGCGCGGACGCGCTTTGCCGCCGCGACAATCGCGCCCGCCGAAGCATTCTCAGACCAGCGATCGTTCGTGGCGACGAGCTCGCCGCCCGAATAAAGCGAAAGCACTGGATCCGGGAGTGTGCCCGCCACGCCGAACGCGGCGAGCCCCGGGCCCACGGCGCGGATCAACATTCGCTTGTGGGCGGTGCCATGCACAACAAAGCCACCGATGATCAGCTGGTCGCCGGTTCCCACCGTCGCGCGGGTGGAGAGATTTGCCGTACGCCCGAGTGTGTCGAGCTCATAGAGTTCCAGCAGGCCGATGCCCGGCTGGCCACCCGTCGTCGCGATTTGCACCGTGTAACCGCCGGCGGGCAATTCGCTCACCAGCGCGGAATCCGCGGAGTCCTCGCTCAGCGGAAAAGCACCGACCGTCCGGGCCGAACGGGTCAGGACCGCGGGATCGACACTGCTGCGCCAGTCGTTGTTTCGAGCCAGCTCCCCGCCACTGCCGGACAGGATGCTGAGCAGCGGGTCGGGGACGTATCCCGCTGCGCCGAACGCCGCCAGCCCGGGCCCGATCGCCCGCGAGAGATAGGATTTTCCCGTCGTATCCGCAATCATGATTCCCGCGATCAATGCGCTTTCGCCTGAACCCACGGTCGCGCGGATGGAGAGGTGGGACAGGCGTGAAGCGGGCGAAAGCGGAGTGGACGCCGGGCCACCGACCGCGGCACTCCACGGGCTGCCGGGGAATGTACCGGCAAGCTCCGGCCGGTAGCTGCGAGCCTGGAGATTGGCGCTAGTGGGGACCGTGACGCTCGACTCGCTGAGCAGGGCATTCGGTGCCAGATCGCCGCCCAGGGAACGGGGATCGGAGCCATCCAGCGTGTAGGCGATTCGCGCGCCGGCCGGCACGACGAGCGTGAGCGTGTTTCCACTCGATGCCACCGTGGGAGCGGACCGGAATTGCGAGTCGATCCAGCGGGCCCGCTGCACCAGCCAGTTCTTGAGATGGGAGATTTCGCCGGCGTGCGTCCCGTCGGTCAGGCTGACGTTGTCCGGCCAGCGCGCAGCATCGCGCCCGGCCGCCGCCGATCCGACCTCCTTCGCCAGCCGATCCGTGAGCGAGGTTAGGCTCTCATCCGCCAATACGCCACGCCGCAGACTGTGCCAGCGATCGACCCAAGCCTGCATGAATTCCGGATCCGTGGCGATGATGCCCCACCAGCCGAACTCCCACACTTGGACGGCGCCTTCGCCGAACCAGACATCCCAGGCAAAGGAACGCTCATCCCAGTGCGATCCCAGTGCGCGATCGAAGTCCCAGACCGGGCCCGCGACGATCTTTCCACCGCGATCCTTGTGGAAGTAGGCGCTGCGTTCGAAAGCATCGGGGTTCGCGGCAAACGTATTCAGGATGTGGTGATCGACCCAGGACGAACGATCGAGAAAGTCGAGGTAGGTGCGCGTCGCCCAGCCGGAAGCCTGATCGGCTTGCAGCGCGTTCTCCATTTTCTGCACATAATTGCGGATATAGCCCCGCTGCGCCGGCGAGAGCTTGTCCGCCTTGGGTGACGAGACCACCACGGAGGAGAGCGTATCGACGTGCAGCCCGTTATCCGTGGTCCAGCTGTACTCGTTGTCGTCTGGATTGTCGATTTTGAGGATGTAGCCGCCCGTGATCTCCGATGCGTCGGTCGCTCTCGTCGACATCGAGGCAATCGCGACCCGATCGGGCGCGACTTTGATTTTGTCCGTCAACTGGTAGATTCCGGCGTGATCGCTGGTGTCGAGCGCACCGTCGTCGGCATTCAGGAAGACTTCGACCGGCCTCGTCCGTGGCGCCCACCTTCCCATCCGGTTGCTCAGTTCATAGACGATGCTGTTCCGAATGTGGGAAGGATCGTAGAGCCACGCTCCAATGAGCGCCCATTCGTCGGATGCGGGAAGGTCGAGCAGGGAGCGGGATGTCTTCTTTCCCAGCGCATCGTAAAGATCGATATTGTAGCTCGACTTCGGGAAGTTGGCCGAGGAAGAGCCGCGCACGGACATCATCATGGGCGTGGCCAGATTTGACGGGACGGCAAATGTCGGTTCACCGGTTGGCTGCGGTGCAAACCCGTGGAGCCAGGCGGAACGATCGCCATCCGGCTTGGCCAGGTCGCCTAGACCATGTTGATCAATCACCCAGACCGGCAGGGCGCTCGAGAACGCGGAAATATTTTGCGGACCGGCAGGATCGATTTGGAAGAAGTGAACCGTGCTCGACCGCCCGCGGGTACTCAGGTCATCCGAAAATACAGCTGCGCGAATCAGCATCGGAGCGCCGACAACCAGCGGGGTGGTGAAGCGCGGCGAAGCCTCCGTGGGTTCGGCGATCTGGGCACCCGCAGAGGACGGTGGCGTCGCCGCATAACGAATATGCTGCCCCGGGGCGGAACCAAAAAGCTCCAGCGAGAATGGCTGCGTAAACGCCCCCGGCTCCTGGGAGAACGTGACAATCTCCCGAATGGTCGCATTGCCGCCCGGCCC
>CAYVDZ010000152.1:8884-9525 GCA_964450575.1 uncultured Opitutus sp. | reverse complement strand
GTTCTGGCGCCGTCCCAGCTCGCCGCGCTCCAGCAAATTCAACAGCAGCAACAAGCGCAGCAGCAACTCCAGCAGCTCGTCCGCGAAACCCTGAGCGCGAATCAGCCGGCCCCGGCGCCAACGGACAGCACCAGCACGGGTGGAAATCCCCCACCGCGGAAACGCGGCGGAGAGTAATTTCGGCGGGAACCGCCCGCACGGGGCGTATCTGCCGGTTGGCGGTAGCCGCGAAGGTGTTTTGGAAGTGGCACGGGCGGCCCGCCCGTGGGATGGGGGAATTTCTCAGACATGGGCAAGATGCCCATGCCACCTTGGAAGACCGACAACCCGGAGATGCGCCCGCCCGCACGTCTCCAGTCCCGGTGGCGCTCACGCCACGGCGAGCACCGGCGACGCGAAGTCGCACCCGCGGATCATCACGCAAACGGCGCGCAGGGAGCGTCCGTTTATGCCCATAGAAAACCCTTGCGGCGGGCGGAGTGTATCCGGACAGTGGAAGAAGTTTTTCCCGACCATGATCGTAACCACCGCGCAGCTCTTCCAGCACGCCTACGGCAAGTACGCCGTCGGCGCGTACAACATCAACAACGCCGAACAGGCGATGGGCCTCTTCAAGGGCTGCATTGATTCCAAGGCGCCGT
>CAYVDZ010000152.1:0-8874 GCA_964450575.1 uncultured Opitutus sp. | reverse complement strand
GCGCATGCTCGAGGCGATCATTCGCTCCGCCGGAGAGATCTTCCCGGAGGCAATCTTCGCGGTGCATCTCGATCATGGTGACGAACAGACCTGTTACGAGTGCATCGACTCGGGCTTCTTCAGTTCCGTCATGATTGATGCCTCGCACGATCCGTTCGACCAAAACGTCGAGATCACGAAGCGCGTCGTCGACAAAGCGCATGCCAAGGGCATTTCCGTCGAGGCTGAGCTCGGCATGCTCGGCGGCGTCGAAGAAGACATCAAGGTCGATGAAGGCCATGCGTGCCTCACCGATCCCGACGAGGCCAAGACCTTCGTCGAGCGAACTGGCTGCGATTCACTCGCGTGCGCCATCGGCACCTCCCACGGCGCGTTCAAGTTCAAGGGTCGTCAGTCACTCCACTTTGACGTACTGAAGGAAATCCAGCAGCGCCTGCCAGGTTACCCACTCGTCATGCACGGATCGTCCTCCGTTCCTCAGGACGAAGTTCAACGGATCAATGCCGCCGGCGGCACCATCAAGGATTCGATGGGCGTCGATCCCAACGAGTATCTTCCAGCCGCCAAACTCGGCGTCACCAAGGTCAACATCGATACCGATGGCCGTCTCGTCTGGACCCGCGTGCACCGCGAGTACTTCCGCGACAAGCCGGGCGATTTCGATTTCCGTCCTCCGGGCAAGATCTTCATCGAAGAATACGCCAAATTCATCGCCAGCCGCAATCAACTGCTTGGCAGCGCCGGCCAGCTCGAGGATCTTCGCGCCAGCTTGAAGAAGTAAAACGTTGTCTTCACGGAGCCGTTTGGGCTCCTCATTTTTCTTTCAGCGCGGCTTTTCGGCCGCGCTTTTTATTGTCGATGTGCCGCGAAGCAGCGCACGCCACTCAACGTCACGGCAGCCAGGGATACTTGCGCGCGTTCGGCTTCCGCTTGTCGCGCTGCGCGGTCATAAACTCCTTCGCCTCATCGCTCATGTAATACAGCATCGTAGCGTTGCCAGCGAGTTCCTGGATGCCGGCCTGTCCATCCAACTCGGCGTTGAAACCGCTCTTGAGAAGCCGAATCGCAAGGGGGCTCTTCTCCATGATTTCCTGGGCCCATTTCACCCCTTCCGCCTCGAGGTCACCGACGGGAACAACCGTGTTCACGAGGCCCATCTGGAGCGCCTCTTTCGCATCGTACTGACGGCACAGAAACCAGATTTCGCGCGCCTTCTTTTGCCCCACCACCCGGGCGAGATAACTCGAACCAAAGCCTCCGTCAAAACTCCCCATCTTCGGTCCCACCTGGCCGAAAATCGCATTATCGGCCGCGATGCTAAGGTCACACACCACATGCAGCACATGGCCGCCCCCGATCGCGTAGCCGGCCACCAGGGCGATCACGACTTTCGGTATCGAGCGGATCAGCTTCTGCAGATCGAGCACGCTGAGGCGCGGCACGCCGGCTTCGTCAATATAACCAGCATGACCGCGCACGCTCTGATCTCCGCCCGCACAAAAGGCGTATTTGCCGTCTGAATGGGGCCCCGCCCCGGTCAAGAGCACCACGCCGATCGTGGGATCTTCGCGTGCGTCCGAAAACGCATCATACATCTCCGCCACCGTCAGCGGGCGGAACGCATTCCGCTTCTGCGGACGGTTGATCGTCACCTTGGCGATGCCGCCCGCCTTGTGATAAAGAATATCGGTATAGGTTTTTGCGACCGTCCAATCAGGAGTCATGGCGCGGGAGCGTGGAAACTTTTCCCACGCTTGTCACGCATGCGCACGAAGGTGCCACAGGCATTCCTGCCTGTTCCGGTGTCCGAAGTGACAGACAAGAATGTCTGTCTCACACCCGGGCATTCCTGCCTGCTCCGGCGTCCGAAGTGACAGACAGGAATGTCTGTCTCACACCCGGGCGTTCCGGCCTGTTCCGGTGTCCGAAGTGATACAGGCATTCCTGCCTGTTCCGTAATCGTCGATGAAATCGCTGATCCGTTTCGCCCCAAATCCCCACCCAACACAATAGCTATCGCGCCACGTTCGAGCCCCGCGCCCGTCTTGGCCCGAATATTTCATACCTACTCGTGAACATGCAGCGAACTGGATTTCATCTGTCATTGCGAGAGCTGGACTAACGCGGCGTCGGGCTGCTAGGCAATGAACCTCCTCAATTGTCATGGCGAGAAGCGCAGCGACGCTGCAATTCATCGAGCTGGATTGCCGCGCCCTCGTTCCGCGGGCTCGCAATGACAATGATCGGTGTGAAATTTTCGCCCTCCCCTTCAAAGTTTGCCCCCGCAGCGCTTGCAGAACTTCGCGTCATTATCGTGACCTTCCGTGCCACACGACGGGCAAGCCTGCGTGTTGCTCGCAGCCCGCGCGGCCGCACTGAGCTCAACGGTCACGATGCCCGTCGGCACGGCGATAATGCCATACCCCATGATCATCAGCACCGACGCTATAAATCGCCCGAGTACCGTCCCCGGAACGATATCTCCAAACCCGACCGTCGTCATGGTCACGACCGCCCAATATACCGACATCGGAATGCTGGTGAATCCGTGCGATTCACCTTCGACCACATACATCAACGCGCCGGCGATGAGGACGGTCGTCACCACGACGCCAAGGAACACAATGATCTTCCGCGCGCTTCCCCGCATCGCGGCCCGCAGCATTCGCGCCTCGCCCACAAAATTGGTCAGCTTAAGAATCCGAAACACGCGCAACAACCGCAGCGCCCGAATCACCAGCAGTGACTGCGTTCCGGGCACAAACACACTGATATAGGTGGGCAGAAATGCGAGGAGATCGACCATCCCAAAGAAGCTGGTGGCGTAACGCAGCGGCGCGCGGACCGCGAGCAACCGGGTGAAATATTCAATCGTGAAAAGCACGGTGATAATCCATTCGGCCAGCCGCAATTCCTGCCCAAAGCGCAGGCGCATATCACGCACACTCTCGAGGGAAACCGCGAGGACACTCAGGCCGATGATGCCCAGCAAAATCAAATCGAAGCGCCTCCCGCCGGGCGTATCCACCTCGAAAATAACTTCGTGCAATCGCGCCCGCCATCCGGGCTGCGTGGGTTTCTCCTCCGCGCTTCGACGCGGCATCTTCGGCGGCGGGATCATGGACGCAGACATTTCCCGTTTAGCTGCAATACTGCAATTCGTTACTCACGGAGCTGTTCCCCCACCTTCCTTGCTCCGGCCCTGAACTCACCGATCCGCTCGCGGCGTTGATGATGCCCCGCTCCAACGCCATCACCGTGGACCATTTTTCCGCCGAGATATCCGGAGTACGGGAGGACCGCCAGCAAGGCCCCCGCCAGCCCGACGCCGGCACACCCCATCGCAAGGCGCGGGCAACGGGCCACAGTTCTCAGATCCGGGCGCGCCGAGACTGATGTCGTGGGACCTGGTGACCGCCGTCGTTCATTGTGGCCGATTCATTTCGTCGACCGCGCCCATGGTTTGGCTGGCCAGAGCGGGACATTCGCCCACCATGCGCGCAGTCGTGACGATTGAAATTGTCCTGGTCTTATTGGTCGCTGCGGGTGCGGTTTATCTCTTCGTGACGGAGAGATTCCGCGCCGACTTTGTCGCGCTGATGGTCCTCGGCACGCTCATCGTCCTCGGTCTCCTCGTGAAGCTGTTTCCCTGGATCCACGCGGACCGATGGATCACGCCCGAGGAAGGTATTTCCGGGTTCAGCAATCCGGCGACAATCACCGTCGCCGCGATGTTTGTCTTGAGCGCAGGCTTGCAGAAAACCGGGGCGGTTTCCTTCGCCGCCCGCGCGATGCGGCGCCTGGCTTCGCTACCGACGATTCTGCTTCTCGTCATGATGCTGACCGTGGGAGTCGTCTCGGCGTTCATCAATAACACCGCGGCCGTCGCTGTCTTCCTACCCGTGGTCATCGCAGCCTGCGCTGGAGGCAAACTGATGGCGTCACGCCTCCTTATTCCGCTCTCGTTTGCCTCCCAGTTCGGGGGCGTGTGCACCTTGATTGGCACCTCGACCAATCTGCTGGTCAGCGCGATTTCGGACCGGGCGGGCTTGGGCGCGTTCTCCATGTTCGAGTTCGCCCCGCTCGGCCTGGTAATGCTCGGCGTCGGCACCCTTTACCTCGCTATTTTCAGCCGGTGGCTGCTCCCCAACCGACGTGGTGCTCAGCTCACGGAGAGTTATCAACTGGGCGATTACATCTCCGAGTTGCGCGTCCTTCCCGGCTCCCGGCTCGTCGGCAGCACGGTCACGGAGAGCCAGTTTGGCCGCAAAACCGACGTCACCGTCCTCGAAATTATCCGCAACGGAGACAAGCTCTTCGCCCCACTCAAGGACGCGATCCTGGCCAACGATGTCCTGCTTGTCCGCGGCGGCGCGCGCGAGATGATGGAAGCGAAGGCCGGCTGGAAGCTGGAACTCGAACCCGAGTTCAAACTCAAGGATGAGGCCCTCGAAGCGCGGGATCTCGGACTTGCCGAGGTGTTGATCGCCCCGCGTTCGAATCTCACCGATCGCACGCTGGCCGGAGTCGACTTTCGGCGACGCTACAACGCCATCGTCCTCGCCATCCGCGCGCGACGCCAGACCCTCCGCGAGAAGCTCAACCAAGTCCGTCTTCACGTCGGTGATGCGCTCCTGCTCCTGGGTCCGAAAGAGGAACTCGCCCGCCTTCGCGGCGATCCCGATTTTCTCGTTCTCGACCAGGTCAATGAGCCCGTGCATCGCCGGCACAAGATTCCCATCGCCGTGGCGATCATCGCCGGCGTGCTGGCCCTCGCCGCGCTGGACGTGATGCCCATTCTCGTCTCTTCGATCGTGGGTTGTATCGCACTCGTGGTCTCACGCTGCCTCACGATCGAAGAGGCTTACGCCGCGATTGACTGGAAGGTCATCTTCCTCCTCGCAGGCATCCTTCCTCTCGGCCTCGCCATGGAGAAATCCGGCGCCGCCCAACTCCTCGCCCAGACCACCTTGAGTGTCGTCGGCGCGCATGGTCCGATCCTCGTTCTGGCCGTGCTGTACCTGCTGACCGCCATCCTCACGGAGTTCATGAGCAATAACGCCACCGCCGTGCTCATGGCGCCCGTCGCCATCGGCACCGCCGCCACCTTGGGGATCGACGCACGCCCCCTGCTCATGGCCGTGTGCTTCGCCGCCTCCACCAGCTTCGCAACTCCCGTTGGCTACCAAACCAACACCATGGTCCTGCATCCGGGCGGTTATCGCTACTCCGATTTCATGCGCATCGGGATCCCGCTGAATGTCATTTTCTGGATCATCGCCGTAGTCCTCATTCCGCGAATCTGGCCGTTTTAAAATCGTCTCACTCCCGCCCCTCATTTCACGGCCTCTCGCTTCCTAAAGAGACCGGACTAACACCCTGCGTCGGGAAAACTACGGTGACAAACGTTGCTGAAATTCCCTGGCGCCGCGTCGTCACGACGCCGATCGGAAGATGGGGTACCGCGGAATTGCACTAACGCAAAGGCGTGCCAGCTCCATCACCCGGGAAACCGCGCTCCTTTTCCCTTGCGGTCGGCCGGCAATTGCCCAGCAAAACCTTCCTTTTCTCTCATGCAAACGAACGAACTTTCCCTCGACTCCATCAACATCTACGGCGGCACCCAGGCACGCATCAAAACCACCGACGAAGCCGTCGACAGTTACGCCGATGAAATGAGTCAGGGGACCGTCTTTCCTCCGATCGTTGTCTACTTCGATGGTGCCACCCACTGGCTCGCCGATGGGTTCCATCGCTTCCTCGCCGCCAAGCGCATCGAGCGACCCACCATCACGGCTGAGATTCATCCAGGCGGGCGCACCGACGCGCTCCGTCACGCCTTGGGAGCCAATGCGACCAATGGCGTTTACCGCAACAACGCCGACAAACGAAACGCCGTGGAGGTCGCACTCGAAGAATGGCCTGATCGCGCCAATCCGGTGATCGCGGAAATGTGCCGCGTATCAGCAGAATTGGTCCGCCGTTGCCGCTCGCAAATGACGCAGCTCGGCAAGATCGACCAGCCTGGCCGCGTCACGGGACGGGATGGCAAAGAGTATCCCGCCGCCATCGAGCGCCAACCGCGCGGTCAGACCGGGAAGTCCTCCAGCGACGAGTCCTCCGGCGGAGGGGGTGGTGGTGGATTCTCCAAAGGCAAAGGCGATGGTGGCGCCCTCGGCGGCAGCAATCTCGAACTCGAGCGCGAAGCCCGTACCATGATCCGCAAAGGGGAAATCAATCCGTTCGAGCTGCCCAAGCTGCTCACCGCCAATGGCGACGACTACGCCGCGACGGTGGTCAATCTCCTCGGCACGATGAAGCTGGACGATCCCAAGCGGACGGATGGCCTGCTTCGCATCCGCCACTGGATCGACCAGGCTCTGAGCGGCGACGTGTCTCCGTGAGCGTCGAGCTGGCGCAGGCCGGCCGCGCCAGAACGGAATCACCGTCATGGGGGGACGACCCGGGCGTGCGCCCAACGCGTAATACCAATCGCCCGTGATTTTTGGCCTGTCATTGCGAGAAGCGAAGCGACGAAGCAAGCGAGCTCGATCGCCACGGCGCGCTTCGCGCACCTCGTGATGACAATCGGCTAAATGGCTGAACTGCGACCGATCTCGGTCGCGGTTGCGCTCATTTCGAGCGTCGATCCGGTTCCGACGCTATGCGTCGCTGGCCAGGGCTCCGCGAACGGAACTCACCTCTCTTCCTTCTTCGCGGCCCCGCGCCGCGGAATCTTCGACATCGTGAAGCGGGCGGCACTGCCGCCAAGGCCCGCTAAGGGTCCTCCTGCTCCGCTTTGTCGCGTGAAGTCACACGAGTTTGGATTGAATCAATATGCATCAGTTATTATTTCCCCTGCGTCCCTCAAAATGAGAAACGCCGGCATATGCCGTTCTAAATTTTGTCGCAGCCACTCCGCCTAAACGGACGCCGCCATTTCTCCGCACTTCACTCCATTTCTCCTCGCCGGCTCCTCGCTCCACGCTACCGGAACCCGCCGCGCCACGATAGACGCAAAAGCTGAAACAGGAACTGCAAAACAAGATCATCTTCGGAAGCGGTGAGGCCCTTGCACTCCACTCTCCCGTTACTAGACCGGTTTAGAGCGTGAGCCGGAGAAGAAGTCCCGAATGGACCTGCGAGCAGCATTCACGGCCAGCGTCGACGCGCAAGCTACGAATCACGCCCACCGCATAAAGCGGCGCACCCACCTTTCGGGCCGCCATCCGATGATCTTGAGCGAGTGTCTCGACCACGCGGGTTGAAACTCGACCCGATCCGTCGTCCACGCCCGGCGTTAGACCTTAGCCTTTTCACTCCACTCCCCGCCACTGGTTCGCAGCGCGGATCGTGACGCATCCAGAATTGCACTACGCAGATCCGCCGGCGCGCTGATCGGAAGCGTGTACGTACAACGCGGCGCTCGCGGGCAGACCCACGCGATATCCGGCGAAGGCGCACCCGCCGGAACCAGCTTCCCATCGCAGGATCGACACGTGGGCGTCAGGTAATCACCCGCTGTAACCTCTTCCAGGATACGGCTGCGGGTCATCGCCGGCAAGGCGTTGAAGCGGGCCACGACGGCATCTCCCGGGATCAACGCCACCCCCTTGGTCTGCGCCCAAGCCTGAGCCCCGGGGGTGAAGGCTCCCGTGGTGACAAAGGTTCCTTCCACTCGTGGCACCGCCATCAACTCAAAAAATGCGGAGATCTGATCCATGGTGATCGGACGCGAAGTGTGGGCCTGACACTGAACAAACCCGTAAGGCTGCAACTCGTCGCCCCGGTACAAGTGCAGATCGACTCCGCCTTCCACGCCCACGCACGTGCATTCGACGCGAACACCACGGGCTTCGAGATCGCGCTGGACGAGGAGTTCGAAACGCTTCCACTCGAGCCGGCGAAGCAACTCTGGCGTGAGCTTCACGGGCGCGACTGGAGGAGGCGGTGACGACTCCGCGGGAGTGGGCCCGCTGACCACCGGCAGCAATGGAAGCATAAAGGGCGGCGACGTGACGCGATCCTTCCGTTTCTCCAAGCGCAGCGGGATAATCTCCCGCGGAATTGGTTTGATTTGGGGCGAGGGCGCAAGAAAAGCCTTCAAAGCCGTTTGCACGCGCTGCTTCGCTTGACGGCGGCGTCGCCACCACACCCATGAAGCCAAAATAACCACCAGTGCCAATCCGATCGTACCCAGCACGACTTCGGGTGCGACGCCCTCCAAACGCTGCTCTCCAAATTGCACCAACGTATTCCAAGCCCCCGCCACGATCAAACGCACCTCGGCCACGGCTGATTTGAACCCGGAAAAAAACGTGGCAATGTCGGTGAACATGCGAATGGCGCACAACACGCGCACCCGCGGTTATGCCAAGTACGATCTCATGGAAGGTCTTAGTTTATAGGAGATTTACGAAGCCGGAGGACAACCAGTCAAAGGCCCGGACGAACCCAGGAGGCAGGTTGAACGGAGCGTGATTGCTTCACCGGGCCACCGACTCGGCGCTTCCCGGAATCTTCATCGTATATCGACAAACCGGATACCGCCGGCAACCCCAGAAGGACATGCCGGCGACTTCATTTCCGCGCAACTCGAGTTTCGCCGCACAACGCGGACAACTTGGGGTGGTGTAATCGCCCGCCGTGACGTCCCGAATAATCCGCTCCCGCGCGAGGATCGGCAGGCGATTGAATCGGGCAATGAAAGCAGTACCCGATAAAAGCGTGATGTGATTCCGCCCGGCAAACGCCACCGCCTCAGCCGTAAAGTCACCCGTGCAAACAATGACGCCCTCCGCCACTCCGCGAGCCGCCATCTCATCGAAGAGCTCCCGCACCAGACTCAACTCCACCGGCCGTTCACTCCAGGCT